>DATHOB010000344.1:0-2431 GCA_035485355.1 Opitutales bacterium
ATTACCCGGTCGAATGGCATTCCGGCTCGGCCGTCACTCAGATCGGCGGCTTCCATGTGGACAGTTCCGCGCTGACCGTCACCCCGACAAGTCTCGAGTTGGCCTCGGGCGATGCGACATCCCTCACCATTTCCATGGACCAACCCGCGCCCGATGGCGGCGTCCCGTTTGCCGTGCTGACGGATATTCCCGGCAGCGCCGTTATGCCCGCGCAGATTATCGTCAATGCCGGTGAGACCAGTGCGACCGTTAAAATTGCCGGCGGCGCGCCGGGTGCTGGCACCCTGCACATCAGCGCTCCGGGTATCGAACGCGCGGTCGTGGCCATCAAGGTCAATCCCGCGCCCGTGCTGCCGCAAGTTGCGCCTCCGCCCGTGGATATCACGCCTGTGGTGCCGACCCCCACGGTTACGCCGACTCCCGTGGTAACTCCGGAAGTCGCTCCGCCCGCCAGTACCACGCCGAAAGACATGCCCGCCGCAGCAGTGAGAGGGAGCTAGGGATAAAAACTCCTTAACTCATCGGCACATTTAGTCCGGCGACTTTGGATTACCAATCCGCCCTCGAGTTAAACCGGGCCGGCGAATTAGACTATCTTGCACGCTTCGTCGAAGGTCATGCGCGGGGCGCGGGGATGCAATTTGGAAGCTTCGCCGTAGCCGATATTGCAGATAAAGTTGGATTTCACTTTCGTGCCCGCGAAAAACGCGGCATCCACCTTCGCATTGTCAAAGCCCGACATTGGGCCGCAGTCGAGGCCGACGGATCGCGCCGCGAGCATGAAATACGCCGCTTGCAACGAGCTGTTGCGCAGCGCCATGACTTCGAGGACGCTTTCCGGCAAGTCCTTGAACCACGATTTCGCATCCGCAAACGGGAACAACCGCGGCAGCAATTCGTAAAAATGGATGTCCATGCCGAAGATCGCCGTTATGGGCGCGGCCATCGTCTTGGCCACATTGCCTTCAGCGAGGCAGGGTTTTAATTTTTCCTTGGCCTCCTTGGACTTCACGAACACCACGCGCAGCGGGCACATGTTGGCGGAAGTCGGGCCGAATTTGGCGATCTCATAGGCCTCGCGCAGCACGGCGTCGGCGACCGGCTTCGGCTGCCAGTCGGAGTGCGTGCGGGCGTTGCGGAAGATTACGTCAAGGGAGTTGTTGTCGGCAGTGGGCATGGTGGGAATGGGTTTCGGGTTGAAGTTTTGGGTTTCGAGAAAAGACAAAACGCACGAAAAGAATACATCCAAAGGCTAACGCAGAAACAAAAGGTTGGAAGCCTTAAAATTGAATGTCGATGAACCCCAAGCTCAAACCCCAAGACTTAAAACTCGAAACCCCAAACTCGTAACCCGAAACCAATCTAATCAAACACCACCGTCTTGTTGCTATGCACCAATATGCGGTTTTCCAGGTGCCAGCGCACAGCTGCGGCCAGGACGACTTTTTCCAGGTCGCGCCCGCGGCGTTGCAGGTCTTCGACGTTGTGCCGGTGCGAGACGTGGTTCACGTCCTGCGCGATGATCGGGCCCTCGTCGAGCGTGGGCGTCACATAGTGCGCCGTTGCGCCGATGAGCTTCACCCCGCGCGCGTGCGCCTGGTGGTAGGGCTTGCCCCCGGCAAACGCGGGGAGGAAACTATGGTGAATATTGATGATCGGAATCGCGCACGCGGCCAGAAAATCCGGACTTAAAATCTGCATATACCGCGCCAGCACCGCCAGACCCACTTTATTTTCGCGCAGGATTTTCAACTGCTGTTTTTCCACTGCGGCCTTGTTCTTGGGCGTCATGGGAGTGTGGTAAAACGGCAGGCCGTAGGTCTTCGCGCTCGCGGCCAGATCCTCATGGTTGGCGATGACACACGCGAGGTCGCCATGCATCTCCCCGGCGCGGAAACGCAAAATCAAATCGTGGTAGCAATGCCCCGCTTTCGACGCGAATATCGCCACGCGCGGGCGGAGGGAGGAAGGGTGCACGCGCGCCGTCATGCCCAGTTTTTTCGCCGCGTAATCCTGAAACTCCGCCGCTTCCGCCGCGGGATTCACCTTGGCGGCTGGTTCCCACTCGATGCGCTGGAAAAAGACATTCGTGTCGTCGTCGCGGTGCTGGTCGGCGTGGAGGATGTTCCCGCCGCGCTCGAAGATCCAAATCGCCGTGCGCGCGACCAACCCCGGCCGGTCGGGGCCGGATAGCAGCGCGGTCAAGCGGATGGCGGGTGTGGCGGGCATGTGCATGAGGTAAGGTTAGGCCACGCCCTTTGGCAAGCCCGCATCGTGAAATGGTACAGTTGCGTTTTTACTTTGAACGTTATTTATTTTGCTGTATATTAACCCTTTATGTTTGCGCCCGAAGAACTGGGGTTTCTGCGCGTGGCGGTGGCTGCGCCGGAATTGCGCGTGGCCGACGTGGCGTTTAACGCCCGGGCTACCG
>DATHOB010000345.1:0-4063 GCA_035485355.1 Opitutales bacterium
TCCAGAAAACTTTGAGTTCCTCATCTACTAATAATTAGCCGAACGATCATCCTGCGGATTGGGAAGCGGATGGTTTGCAATTTTGTCCCGAGAGTTCCTCGTCCTTTTCAGGGTTGTATTCGGGATATTCGCGGATTTAAACTTCGGGATATGATGGCCATTCCCACTCTTGTCATTGGCGCGTTGCTCATTGCGGTTGGTCTGTACGGCTATTTCACTGGTCACGGCGACGCTGCCCACCCCGTCAGCCCCACCGCACTCATCCCGGCAGGGGTTGGGGTTGCGCTGTGCGTGCTGGGCGCAGTTTCCTTTTGCGACAAATTGCGCAAACACGCGATGCATCTTGCCGCCATGGTCGGGCTATTGGCAATGATTGGTGACGGGGTGCAACTCGTGCGAACCATCCTCAATACCGAAACCGCACCCGATGTGCGCCAGTTGAAGCTCATCTCCATGGCGGCGACGTTCGTTTTGTGCCTGGTCTTTCTGGTGTTGTGCATCCGCTCTTTCATTCAGGCCCGTAAAAACCGGACGACGGGACAGTGAATCAAGGCGGTTCGACCCGCATTCCATTTTGCTTGTCAAACACGCCAAATAGTCTACGTTTGACCCCTTGCCGGGCTTCATTTTCGCACCCGTAGTTCAATTGGATAGAACATCTGACTACGGATCAGAGGGTTGCAGGTTCAAGTCCTGCCGGGTGCATTCTTTTGCATAACTTGGTAAAGCCGGGTTATCATTTGGCCAGCGCGAAGAGCATCCCCCACATTCCGCGGGAAAGGACATAGCCAACGGCAAAGGAGGCAAAACTGGATCGCAGCACGGGCTTGAAAAGCAACCAGGGTTTGGGGCGTTCCGATTTGGCGAAAAGACACTTGTGATAAGTGACAACTTTGATGGCCATGGCCACCGGCAAGGCGGCCAATCCGCAAATTAACTCGGCGGAAGCGAAGGACTCAAATGCGACCATCGATTCGAGGACTTTGGTCAGCACGAGATTGACCTCCAATGAAAATGTCCAGGCTAGTGCGGAGACGCCAATAAAACAAAGTATAAACCGGCGCGGGGGAATGGAAAATCGCGTGAGTTGGCGGCGCAGGACCAGAAACTCGACACTGAATACTGCCAAAACAAAGAGAGCGATGCCGCAAAAACCCAAACCCGGCGGCAGGCTGCCGAAGCCGGTCTGCACGCCCTCCACCGTGTCAGCGTGGGCCACGGCGGGGGTGAGGAGCAGCAACATTACCAGCCAAAGCTTTCGCGCATAACGCACGCGCGCATCATCCGCCGTGCGGCGCAATTTGGCAACATGTGTCTTTTGCTTTGCGTCCCGGGCAATTTCGCGGTGCAATTTTCCCCCATGGCCAACGAACCGGCGACCATTACTCTGGAGGACAACTTTGACGATGTGCTGAACAAGGCCCAGCGCGGCCTGGGCTTGACAGAGAGCGCTCTGGCTGGGCAGGCAGGCGTCACGCCGGAGGTATTGGCCGGTTTGAAAAAAGGCCAACTGGATGAGGCGGCGTTGCTGCGTGTCGCGCCGGTATTGAAACTGCACGGGCCGAGCTTGCTCGAACTCGCGCGCAAGGCATGGTATCCGCGCATGCCCAACATGACGGGCGTTGCGCAAGTGAGCACAGCGTGGAAGGACTTTCGCGTAAATGCATTTGTCCTCTGGCATCCGACAGAAAAAAAAGCACTCGTGTTTGACACTGGAACAACGCCCGCGCCGATACTTGCCGTGGTGAAGGAAAACAAATTGCGCGTGGAGATGCTGTTCATCACCCATACCCACGGCGACCATGTGGCGTGTTTCGCGGAATTGCGCAAGGAGCTCGACGAACCGCGGGCGTATGTGAGCGCGCGCGGAACCCTCGCGGGCGCGGAACCCATACATGAAGGAACGAACTTTTCCCTTGGCTCGTTGCATATCGAAGTGCGGCGCACCAGCGGTCACGCAGCGTGCGGCTTGACGTATGTGGTGCGCGGGCTGGCGCATCCGGTGGCGGTAGTGGGTGATGCGTTGTTTGCCGGTTCGATGGGCGGGGCGCGGAGCACGGAGGCCTATGCGGAAGCGTTGGCGACCAACCGCTCAGGTATTTTTACCCTGTCAGACGACACCGTAATTTGCCCCGGCCATGGCCCGCGGACAACGGTGGGGCAAGAAAAACAGCATAACGCTTTCTTTCCTGAATTTAAGTGACGTCGGGCGCCGCTTTTCTTTTCCAGCGCATTTTATCCGGCAGGAGCGGACCGCCGAGCAGGACGGCGCTGATACCAAAGGCAATGGCTGAGGAGCCCATGACGAGGCCGAGCGCACCGGTGCCGTGGCCGGGTGAGCGCATCAACCACCAACCGCCGAGGCCAACATAGACGCAGCGCGCAGTGGAGGCGACAAGCGACGTGATGGGCCGCCGCGCACCTTGGCAGGAAAATGTCATACCGACGCCGAGACCCCAAAAGCCGTAAGCCCACGCGCTCCAATGCAGGTAGTGCACGCCGGCGGAAATGGCGTGGGCGTCGTCAGTAAAGAAACGCATGGTCGCCGCCGGAAAAATCCACATCAACAGCCCAACTAAGCCTGCGACGCCGAAGCCGAGACCCGCGCCCGTCCACGCGAGCCGCCGGACCTGAGACCAATTGCCCGCGCCGACATTCATCCCCACGAGCGGCACGAGCGCCGAGCCGATGCCGAACACAAACGGAAAGAGCAACCCCTCGATGCGCGTGATGGCGCCGTACGCCGCCAGCGCGCTTTCACCAATTCTGGTGGCCACGGCGGTGGCCAACAACTGCGTGCCGACGGATAAAAACGTGTTGAACGCGCTCGGGCCGCCGACATGGAGAATCTCCCCAATGTGTCGCCAGGAAAAACGCACCGGACGCTTCTGGCCGGCGCGGCCGACCTCGTGACGCAATAATTGCCAGAAGAACACGAGCGTAAGCGTGAAATAATAAATAGCCATGATGACCGCCGCACCGACGACGCCGCCCGCCGGAATCGGCCCGCAACCGAGCACGGCAACAGGAATAAGGCAGGCGATGACGAGCGACACAATGGCGTTCCACTTTGACGGAATATAGGTATTGCCCAAGCCGCGGAAGATGCTGGCGAGAATATTCGCCGTCCACATGAACGTGCCCGCGGCGAGCGTGATGACACCGTAGGCGGTGGCCGTCGTCTCGACTTCACCCACCCCGCCCTGCCAGGCAAAAATCGCGTGACCGTAAATGGCGAGACCGCAAGACATGACCGCGCCAACCAAGCCCCCGAGCAAAACCGCGTGGACAATCAGCTCAATCACTTCGTTACGACGGCCCGCGCCAAGCGAACGCGAAATCGCCGAGGCCACACCACCACCGAGACCGCCCGCAGCCATCATGCCGAGCAACGTGAGCCAGGGAAAAACCAGTGCGGCGCCAGCGAGCTTCGTCGCACTCACTTTGCCGAGGAGCGCGGCTTCCTCGGCGAGGAGTGCGGAGTGCAAAAAGAGCGCAATCACCGTCGGCACGGCGAGGCGCAGGATGGACATGAGCGCGCCGGAGCCGGCAAACATCGGCTGCTCGCCGCCACGTTCGCCAATAATGGTAACACCCTCCTTCGGTTCTTCGATAAATTCCATTTCAATAAAAAACGGGCACAGCCAGACTGCGCCCGTGCGACAGTCACTTTGAATTATGGGCCGGACGCAAGCTTGCTGCGTTCGAAACTTTCTCACCAAGCATATGCAGTAGGAGCCTCGCCGCCGGGGCCGGGCCAGATTTCATCGAGCTGCTTGAGCGTTTCGGCGGAAAGAGTGAGCTCGAGCGCGGGCAGTGCGTCCTCAAATTGCGCAACGGTGCGCGGGCCGATGATGGGCGCGGCGACACCAGGCCGCTGCAGCAACCACGCGAGCGCGACCGTGGCGGGCGGCTGGCCAAGGGAGAAACACAGCGCCTCGTATTTTTCGAGCTGCGGCCGGTGTTTTTCGACTTCGGCAAGTTTCTCCGGATCGGCGCGGCGACCTTCAGTAACTTTTTGCAGCGCGCCGCCGAGGAGGCCGCCCGCAAGGGGGCTCCATGG
>DATHOB010000346.1:0-5822 GCA_035485355.1 Opitutales bacterium
CGCGGTTGATGTAGCTTTCATTGACATCGACTTCGATTTCGAGCGAGGCCATGTCCACAATTGTGCAAATGCCGGTGCGGGTGAAGCCGCCACCGGCGGAAATCGGCGAAATCATCTCGCCCGGCTGGGCGTCCTTCGAAATCACCACGCCGGCGAACGGCGCGCGGATAATAGTGTCTTCCAGTTGCTGCTGCCAGACGGCGACATTTTTTTCCGCGATGGTGACGGCGGATTGCAGCGTATCCACGTGCGCCTGCAACGCGGTGACGCCGACTTGCGAGTGGTCCAAATCGGATTTGCTCGCGTAGTCGTTGGCGGCGAGTTGGGAGATGCGTTCCTGGTCGCGTTTGGCCAAATCGAGGTTCGGGCTGGTTTCCACGAGGGTTTTTTTGGCGGATTCCAATTGGGCGACGGCCTGGTCGAGCCCGGCTTGCACATTGGTGGCGTCCAAGTGCGCGAGCACCTGGCCTTCGGTGACTTTCATGCCTTCTTCGACCAGCACGTCGATGACCTTGCCGGTGTCCTTGGAGGAAATGGTGGATTGCCGCCGGGCGGTGACGTAGCCGGAGGCATTTAATAAAGTATGGTCGCTCTGCGCAGTGGCGACCCGCGCCAAGGCGGTATGGACGACAATCGACTTGGGCTGCGCCATCAACCACGCGCCCGCACCCCCGCCGGTCAACACTATAAGAAGCACCACCCAGACGATCCAGCCCTTCGACGACGCCTTGGGCGCGCGCGAGCGGTCGATACGCAATCCCTCGATGGAGGATTTGTGGGGATGGGAGGACATAAAGGCGAACCGCCGAGCATAGGGACTGGGCCAGAGCGTGCAATCCTTACCTTATTCCAGCGCGGTTACATTTTTTCCAACGTTAGGAATTTCGTGCCCGATTTCTTGTCCGATTTGTCTGTTCGGCGGAGACTTATAGTAGTGGTTATAAAGACGACGCCCGTTAGTTCTTGGTTCCGGCTCCGGTCTGGACTAAGCAATGGTTGGGCGTGGCGTCGGATAACCATGCCGAGGGGAACAGGATAAACTCCCCCGCACACCGAACTGTGAATCCGAGTTAAAATCATGGAAAACTTCGCTTTCCATGAAACATTCTCCCGAATAAAGTTATAATACTCTTACGCGCTGCCGTTTTGTGATTAAAAAGCTCCTCCGCACCGGCCTTCCCATGCTCCTCGCCTTTGCGGCCGGGTGGGCAGTGCAGGCGTATTGGCTGGCCCAACCCGCGAAGTCCACCCCCGCGGTGCGGCATGTGGCCACGGGTACAAATGCCAATTCGGGCAAAGGGAGCCCGTTTTCCGTCAATTACGCAAACGCCGTCCAAGGAAACGACACCGCGCCGAAAACGGATATGTGGGACCCGGCCACCGGGCTGGCGAAAATCGTCGCGACGAAAACGGGGGGGCAATTCGAACTCGCGCTGGCGGGGCTCGTCGCCCAAACGCCGCCCGGCCAACTAGCCTCGCTCATCAACTCCGCCAATTTGTGCAACGACGACAATGCTAAGCGCGAACTCGAATCTTTGGCTTACACCAAATGGGCCGATGCCGACCCGGCCGCCGCCCTGGCCTTTGCCCAAGCCGCCGGAAACAAAACCTTTAACCGCGACACCGGGCCGATTAACGATGTGCTGGCCACCTGGGCCGGACACGACCCGCAAGCCGCGCTCGCCGCCGCCGAGAGCCTCAAAATTGCCAGCATACGTGATAACGGCATCGAGCAGGTGTTGGGCGCAATGGCGGAAAGCGGCAACCCCGAAGACGCGCTGACCGCGGCGAAATCCTTGAATTTGGGGGCAAAGCTCAACGGGACGCTGCAGACGATTTACTCGCAATGGGCTGAGCACGATCCGGAGGCGGCGTTTGCCGCGCTGGACCAAATCCCCAATCTTGGCACGCGCAACCAAACCGCCAGCCAGATTCTCGAAACCATGTCGGCATCCGACCCCGCCGGGGCGCTGCGCTTGATGCTCACCCTGCCGCCGGGCGCGCAAAGCGGGCCGGTAAACAGCATCTTTGCGAACCTGACCGACCAAAATCCGTCCACGGCCGTGCAAGCGCTCAGCCAATTGCCGGCAGGAGGCATGCGCGCGAATGCCATCCAAGGCATTGTCAGCGAGTGGGCGGAAACGGATCCCTCCGGCGCGGTGTCGTGGGCGGCGTCGCTTAGCAACCCGAGTGATCGGGTGCGGGCGCTCTCCACCGCCGTCAGCGAATCCGCTGCGACCGACCCGGTGGGCGCGGCCAACGACCTCAAACTCATTCCGGATTTCAACCAGCGCAATCAAACGATGAGCACCGTCTTGGGCCAATGGGCGGAGAGCGATTCCGCCGCCGCGCTCAAATGGGTGCAAACCAACACCGTGGGCACGACGCAAACCATGGCCCTTTCGCAAATCGTGCAAAACACTGCGGGCACCGACCCGCAAGGCGCGCTCGCCATCGTCCAACAACTGTCGGATGCGCCGAATCGCAACAATCTGCTTTTCCAAACCATCGGGCAATGGTCGCAGGACGATCCCGCTGCCGCCTTGCAATGGGCGAAAACGAATCTTTCCGGTACCGACCAAACTACGGCTTCGACTATCGCGCTGAACGGCCTCGCGCAAAGCAACCCCGCGGCGGCGGCGGATACGGTGGCGACGATGGGCAGCAGCCCGCAACGCGATCAACTGGTTCAACAAGTCGCGCAGGGCATGGCCACCACAGATATTGATGGCGCGCTGGCGTGGCTCAATTCCGTGCCCAACCTCAGCGATGCGAGCAAGAGCAACGCCATCGCGAGCGCGTTCGGCGATTTGGCCCAATTGGACCCGGCGGCCGCGGCGCAAAAATTCCAGACCTTGAGCTTGGATGCGAATATTTCCACCTCACTCCTGAATAATTTTTCCCAACAATTTGCCAACCAATGGGCCTTGGGCGACCCGGCGGCGGCGATTGCGTGGTCGGAAAATCTGACCGGCCCCGCGCGCCAGGCGGCGCTCTCGGGCGCGCTCAACACCCTCGCCCAAGCCGACCCCATCAGCGCGTGGAACACCGCTGCGAGCCTGCCCGCGAATGACCCCGACCGTGCCGCGCTGTTGAATAATGTCATTTCGAACTGGGCCCGCAATGATCCGGCGGGCGTGGTCTCCGCCAATGTGCTGGGCAATCTCAACCCGGCCCAACAAAATAATGCCATCCGGCAAATCGCCAGCGCGTATATCAACCAAGACCCGTCGGGCGCCTCAACCTGGATCAACACGCTTCCCGCAAGTCAATCGCGCGATCAGGCGGTGCAAAATCTTCTCGCTGCGGCGCCGGGCAGCTACGACACGCCGACCGGCATGGCTTGGGCTGCGAGCATCACCAGCCCCACCATGCAAACGCAGGCGTACACGACAGTCATTCAACAAGTCGCGCGCACGGATCCCGGCGCGGCGCAAGCTGCCATTAACGCCGCCGGAAATCTCACCGACGCCCAACGCCAGCAGCTCACGCAAATCGTTTTAACCAGCCAGAACAACAACAATAACAACATCCAGGTGAAAAGCGGCGGCATGAACAATCAAGGGCCGCCGCCGCAAGGCTTCCACTACGAATACCAAAACGGCGGACAAGTTCTGGTGCCGAATAATTGATTTTTTATATTTATATGTTTCGGGTTTGGGGTTTCGAGTTTCGAGATCCAAACCCCACAACAATCCCCTTCATATCTAATTCCAAAAACTTCCGGCAAACTTTCCGTAAATATATACATCTTGATCCAAAATCTAAAAACTCGAAACGCCAAACCCGAAACTCAAAACTAAATAAATAAAGCTGGATGAAATTCCGCCTCTCCATACTCGCGCTTCCGCTGGTGGCCTTTGCCGCTGGCCTGACTGCGGCTCATTTTTGGGCTGCGCCGAGTGCTTCCGCGCGCGAGGCAAACACCACGGCGACTTCATCCAATTCCACATCGCCTTCATCTGCCAATTCCTCCGGCCCGGTGTTCGACCATGCGCCGAACAAAAAACCGTGGAATGCGGATTCGCAACTGGGCGACATCATGCGCCAATACACGGGCGCGGAGCGCACCCTCGCCGTCGCCGCGCTGATTGACTCCCTGCCGGTGGACCAGCTCGCGACCCTCATCAACCAGGCGCGCCGCTGCCCCGACGCTGGCTTGGGCGAAAAAACCCTTACGATGGCCTTTGCAAAATGGGCGTCGGCCGATCCGCAAGCCGCGCTCGCCTTTGCAACGACCGCCGCCAAGGGCGTATCCCGCAATGGTAATTCGCTCGGCAATGCTTTCGCCACCGGAGAAATTGTCGAAGTCCTTGGCACCTGGGCCGCCACCGATCCGCAAGCCGCGCTCGCCGCGACCAAAAAACTTTCCACGGCCACCCTCCGCAGCAGCGCGCTGAATTCCGTACTCGAAACGATGGTCAAAGGCCCCGACCCGCAAAGCGCCGTCGCGTACGCGAAAACTCTTTCCGGCGCACAGGGACGCGACGCGCTCAGCACCGTCTTTAATACTTGGGCCACCACCGACCCCGCCGCCGCTTTCGCCGCCACTGGCCAGATTTCCAATTTGCAAATGCGCGGCCAAATGACCCGCAATGCCATTGTCGCCGAAGCCAATCTCGACCCGCAGGCCGCATTGGCGATGACCAAGAGCCTGCCGCCCGGCCTGCAAAACATGGACGACTACAGCTACGCTTTTTCCCGCATGGCGATGAAAAACCCGTCCGACGCCGTGGCCGCGCTCGCCCAGATGCCCGCGGGCTACATGCAAAACCTGGCGACCCAGGCCGTGGCGGCGGATTGGGCCGACACCGATCCGCAGGCGGCGCTCGCGTGGGCCAGCAACATCACCAACCCCACCGAAAGACAAACCGCGCTTTATTATAGTCTGCGCCACATGTCGGGCTCGGATGCCGTGGGCGCGCTCGCGCAAATCAACCTCATCTCCAATGCCAACCAACGCGCCTCCGCCACGACCGACATTCTGAGCAACCTGGCCGACACCGACCCCGCGGCGGCGCTGCAATGGGTGGACAAAAACACGACCGGCAACACTTACAACCGCACCATCTCCAACGTGCTGGCCCATCTTTCCACGGATGATCCCACTGCGGCGGTCAACTACATCGCCACCATGCCGCCGGGGACGGCCAAAAATAATGCCACTTCCACCACCCTCAATCTTTGGTCGCAACAAGACCCGCAGGCCGCGCTCGACTGGGCCAATCAAAACCTGACGGGCCCCGACCTTAATAATGCGACCAACAACATCGTCCGCAACCTCATCGCCACGGACCCGACGAGCGCGGAATCCTACGTCGCCGGAATGCCCGATTCCCCCGCGCGCACCAACGCCATCCAAAACCTGGCCAACACCCTTTCCCGCCAGGACCCGAACACTGCGCTCGACTGGCTGACCAACACGCCCGGCCTGCCCGACGCCGCCAAAACCGCGGCCATGAGCACGATCATGAACGCCTGGGCGCAGACTGACCCCGCCGCCGCCGCCATCAGCCTCAATCAAATGGTATTAAAAGACCCGACGTACGCCAACCTCCTCCCCAACCTCGCCGCGCAATGGGCCGCAGCCGACCCGGACTCCGCGCTGCAATGGGCCGAGGCCGTCACCGACCCGGCGACCCGCGCCACGACCATGAACCGCGCGTTGGTCACCATTGCGAATTTCGACCCCGCCTCGGCGTGGAAATCCCTGGCCGGTTTGCCCGCCGATTTCCCCAACACGCCCAGTTTGATGACGACCATCATTAATGACTGGGCCCGCCAGGCGCCCGCCGCCGCTTCCCAAGCACTCAACCAACTGC
>DATHOB010000347.1:0-2536 GCA_035485355.1 Opitutales bacterium
CGCGACCGACGGTGATGCCGCCTGCGCTGCCGCCGTTGATACCGAGCTTGGGCGTCGAAGTGTAGTGGTTATCGATTAGCCATTGGCTGCAGGCAATCAAATCGCGCCAGGTATTGGGCTTGGTGAGCTTCTGCCCCGCCAAATGCCACTCTTCGCCAAAGGCGCCGCCGCCGCGCACATGGGCCACAGCATAAATGCCGCCATGTTCATACCACGGGAGATAAATCGGGCTAAAATAAACATCGTCCACAATTCCGTAGGAGCCGTAAGCCTCGACATAGCACGGATTCGAGCCGTCCAACTTCACATCTTTCATGTGGATAATGGACATGGGGATCATTACGCCGTCTGGCGCGCGTACGCGCACTTCCTCGGAGACCAGGCCGGCCGGCTGGTCATACGGGCCTTTCGGTTGCAAATGCGTGTCGGTAGTCTGGTTGGTGGCGGGGTTGAAGTAATAATATCCGCCGACATCGGTCCATGCCGTCAGGCGCAGAGCTGCGCCGTCGAGGCGTTTGTCCGTCGCCATTTCCAATATGCTGCCTTTGAGCGGCAGGTCCACTTCCTCGGGTTTGGCCCCGGGGGTGTAGGCAACTCGTTGCAAGCGGTTGATGCCGCCATCCAGCAGGGTGATATAAATGCCATCTTGCGCTTCGGCGAGAGATTCGACCACGGCATCGCCCTTCGCGATGACGACATCCGCATGGGCGAAATCCGGCGCACTTACTTTCGTGTGCAATACTTTGAAGCGCGGGGCATCCTGCTGGGTAATGACGTAAAGGTCGTCTCCATGCGGGACAAAGGAGGTGATGCCATCAGAAAAATCAATCAGCTTGCGCCAGTTGGGCTGGCCGGAATCGAGAGCGGCGTAAGAAGTGACATAGACGGCGATTTCCGGCTCCACGCCGTCCACTACCACGCCGTAAACATTTGAGTCGCCGAATTCCAAGCCGAGCTGCGGAATTTTTTCCGGAGCGATTTTCGGCGAGCCCGGCGCATCCGTGCCAAAGACAAAGGGGTCATTCGCCAAATCGGTGCCGAGCTTATGATAGCGAATCTGGCTTTCCTGGTACAGCAACGTCGGGTCGGGAGTGCCGGGACGCAATTTCAGTTGGTTGTAGAAAAACCCGGTTTCATCGTCACGCCAGCCGACAAAGCCGAAACGCGCTTCCTTGATGGTCAGGCCGAGGTCTTGGCCGGAAGCTACCTCGATGATGCGGATGGTCGCGTTCTCCGAGCCGCCGTGCGAAACGCCGACCGCCACATATTTTCCGAGAGGCGAGGGCGCGTAGAAATTAATCGCCACAGGTTGGCCATCCGCATCCTTCCACGCATCCGGGTCGAGCAGGAGTTTTTCTTCGCCATTCCAACCGGCGCGGGTGTAGAGCTTGAACTGGTTTTCACCGGACTTGCGTTCTTCGTAGAAAATCCGTCCGGGAACTTCCGAGACATCGGTGATGCGGTTCGGCGCGGCATTGGAATACTTGAGCATCTCGTCATACAAGCCTTGGCGCCCGGGGATGGAATCCAGCACGGCACGCGTATGGGCCGCCTGGCCCTTGAACCACGCCATGACGTCGGGATCGGACTTCACATTTTCAAAGTAACGGAAAGGGTCGGTCACGCTTTGGCCGTAATAAGTGTCCACCACCGGTTTGGGTGCGGCCACGGGCGCGGAGGGGGTGGATTCGCAACCGGCCAAAACCAGCAGGGCGCACACGGCAACGTGGGGAATAAATTTAATGTTCATGGGTGAAGGGAAATTAATGGCAAACCGTCAATCTAGGTTTAGCCACCTTAGTCGACAATCCAAATCCAATTGGGATTTTTCGCATTTTATTAAAAAAATTACGCCCCGCCGGGCTGGCCGGTCGGGGCGCGAAATAAAAATTTTAAATAGATAAATTCCGAATTAGCCCGGAGGCGGGCCGCGTTCGCGCTGTTTTTTGAGCTCGTAGGTTTTTACCACCGTCAGAAATTCATAAAAAGCATGCAGCCGCGCAAAATAAAATCCCGCGCGTCCATCCAAAAACCCGCGCTGCCAGACATACACGTAGAGAAACCGCAAGGTTGGCCGACAGGGCAACTTGTGCGCCCAGCCCTTGAGCCGCCGCCGCCAGCCGACGCTTCCCTTTTGCAGTTCAGCGGCATGGTTCGCGCCGCCGGTTTGCAAGGCGACCGATGCTTCCCAATTCGAGTAGCGGTTGTGCTTTTCCACAAATGAGGCGACGGTGGGGAAAGCGTAATGATCCATGAGCGAGGTGAGCTTTTTAGTTTCGCCCTCGACCAGCAAATGTTCGTGCACCTCGTTGTCCCCGCTTTGGGTGTCGCCTTCGGCCAGGCGCTCAAAGCGGGCGGCCTTATGTTTCACCAGGCGCAAATTCCAATTCGGGAAATACGCGTGGCGCAGCCATTGCCCCAAAAAGAAAAAGCGGCGATTGATCCAATAGCCCGCGCAATTCGCGGAATTTCCGGTGACGATTGCGCGGATTTCCGCCTCGGATTCCGGCGGCATAACTTCGTCCGCGTCCAGCAA
>DATHOB010000348.1:0-19681 GCA_035485355.1 Opitutales bacterium
CTCCCGATGACGAATTGCTCAACCTCGCGCAAAAACACCAACTGCGGACGCATTTGACCGAACAGGTGCAGCGGATGATTGCGTCACCCAAGGCTCAGGCGATGGTGGATAATTTCGCCGGACAATGGCTCCAGTTCCGCAGTCTGGGCACGTTCAACCCGGACAAGGATGTGCTGGGCGACACCTACTACAATGCATGGCCGGAATTGTGCAAAGAGATGGAAACGGAAACCGGAATGTTTTTTGATTATGTCATGCGGCAGGACCGCAGCGTGTTCGATTTCCTCACCGGCAACTACACTTTCGTCAACGACGACCTGGCCAATTACTACGGCATGGATGGAGTGACGGGGGCCGACTTCCGCAAAGTTTCCCTCGATGGCACGCCCCGGCGCGGAGTGCTCACCCAAGGCAGCGTCCTCACGCTCACCTCAAATCCCACGCGCACGTCGCCCGTAAAACGCGGCAAGTGGGTGCTCGACAATCTCCTCGGCACGCCCCCGCCCCCGCCACCGCCGAATGTGCCCGTACTCGACGAAGAAACCCAATTGACCGGCACGTTGCGCCAGCAAATGGAGGCGCATCGGGCCAACCCCACTTGTGCCTCCTGCCATGCGCGCATGGACCCCATCGGCTTTGGTCTGGAAAACTTTGACCCCGCCGGCCTTTGGCGCACCAACGACAAAGCCGGCCCCATCGATTCATCCGGAACTTTGCTGACGGGCGAGACGTTCAATGGCGCAGCGGATCTCGCGCAAATTCTCGCCACCAAAAAGCGCACGGATTTCCTGCGCTGTCTTTCGGAAAAAATGCTCACCTACGCGCTCGGACGCGGACTGGAATACTACGACCGCGCAGCCACGGATAAAATCATCACCCAACTCGACCAAGGCGGCGACAAATTCTCGGTGCTTATCCTCGGGGTGGTGAACAGCGTGCCCTTCCAGGAAATGCGCCACGCCGATGCGATTCCGAATACCGATCCCACCAGGCCCGAAAATAAAGTCGCCCAGCAATAGGGTAATTCACTCTGCGGAATCACCCGGCGCCCCGCCGAAATGCCGCGAGAATTTTTCGGTGAACTTCAACGAGTAGTGGTCAAACAGCACGTTGACCAGCAGTGCACATAGGCAGCCGAGCATCACCGCGATGACGCGATGCAGTGAACCGCTCCACGAGCTGTCGCCCTGCAACGTGAGCGTAATGATGGTCACCCCCGCATAAGCGGCGCGCAGCCCTTCGTCCAATTTGAAATGGTGGCAAACCATGCCAACCGCCAAAATGCCCAGAAACATATCCACCAGCGGAATGCCAATGATGGAATGTAGCGCCCCACCAATGACGGCGGCAATGAAATTGGCTTTTACGCGCACAATCGAGGCCTGCAGCGAGGTGTGCAAGTAAGGCTGTATGACGATAACGGCCGACACAGCAGCCCAAGCGCCATTCACTGCGGCATCGGATACAATCCACGCTAGCAACAATGCCAGCACCCCGGCCAGCGCGGCCTTGATTGTATAAATAAACGCCGTGAGCTTGGATACCTGAGACGATGAAGCAGTCATCGATTTTACACTCAATTTTTTCCATAACCGTAAAACGGTGAGAATATTTTGCGCATCACCCAATATCTTCACCACTCCGTCGGCAAAGGCATATTCCCCTTGGCGTCGGGGGCAAAAGGATAGCGGTTGTCGATTTTAACCTGTCCTTTGTCGAGTTTGTAGTAATGAAAATTGGTATTGGGGGAGACGGAAATACCCGGCTTATATTCATAGATGTAATCATACTTGTCGTCGGAGCCCGCGTAGCGCCAGGAATTGAACATATCCGGCTCGCTGTTACCGTTGGCCTTGATTTTCGCGTTAAGCTGGGCCGTGGTAATGTATTGGTAATTTTCCAGGTTCGTGCTGACGCACCCGCAAAGAGTGAATAACAATAAGAGGGAAAGAAGGCGGTGGTTTTTCATGGGGAAGTTGCTTATGCGGAGTTTGGCAAGTTGCGACGAGGAAGGAAAGGTAAAACGAGCTGGCAACGGCCTCGGTATCGGCAAATAAGCGCTTGCGGTTGCCCTGCAAAGAAACTAGTTTAATGACAAAGGATTAAGCGGCGCAACCCCATGCGCCTGCTATGCGGATTTATGAGTAACTCCTGGCAACTACCCCGTCGGAAGTTTTTGCGCGGCCTTGGCACGGTCATGGCATTGCCGTTATTCGAATCGGTTATGCCCACGGCGCGCCTGCTGGGCGCGACGACCAATGTGGCCAAAGCCTTTCCCACGCGCATGGCGTTTCTCTATATTCCCAACGGCGCCAACATGGCGCATTGGACTCCGCAGGCGACCGGCGCAAATTATGAATTGCCCTACTCGCTGGCGCCGCTGGCCGATTTTCAAAAGGATTTCACCGTCATCAGCCAACTGGATAATAACAACGCCAACGAATTAGGGGACGGTGGTGGCGGCCATGCCCGAGCCTCGGCGAGCTACCTCACGGGCGTCCATCCGCGCAAAACCGCGGGCGCAGACATCAAGGCCGGAATCTCGGTGGATCAGATTGCCGCGGATAAAATTGGTGATCAGACCAAATTGCCCTCGCTCGAACTGAGTTGCGACCATGGTCAACGCGCGGGCTCGTGTGACTCGGGCTACAGTTGCGCATATCAATTCAACATTTCGTGGAAGTCGGACACTATGCCGATGAACCCGGAAGTTGACCCCAAGCTGGCCTTTGAACGCCTCTTTGGCGCGGCGGATGACGCTGCCACCAAGGAAGCCCGCGCCAAACGCGACCTTTACAACAAAAGCGTCATCGACTTTGTGATGGAGGACGCCGCGAACCTGAATAAAAATCTCAGCGGAAACGACCAACGCAAGCTGGATGAATACCTTTCGGCGGTGCGCGACCTGGAACGCCGCATCGAATCCAGCCAGAAGTACGTTATCGAGCTTTCACCGGAACAGCGGCAGATGAAAGTGCTGGCCGACTATAATTTCGAGGCCCACTCCCATCTTATGCTGGATATCATGGCGCTTGCATTTCAGACCGACGCCACTCGCGTTTCCACCTTCATCCTCGGCCACGATGGCAGCAACCGCCCCTACCCGCAGGCGACCGCCCAAGGCTATGATTCCGGCATCGCCGAAGGCCACCACGATCTTTCCCACCACCGCAACGACCCGGAAAAACTGACCAAGCTGGCGATTATTAATCGCTATCACATGACGCAGATGGCCTACCTCCTCGGCAAACTCAAGGCCGTCAAGGAAGGTGACGGGACATTGCTCGATAATTGCATGGTGCTTTATGGCGGCGGCCTGAGTGATGGCAATGCGCATACTCCGGAAAACCTGCCGGTGGTCCTCGCGGGACGCGGCGGCAACCGAATCGCCACCGGCCAACATCTGCACTTGGGTGAACTGACACCCATCACCAATCTCTACCGCTCCATGCTCGACGTGATGGGTGCGCCTACGGAAAAACTGGGCGACAGCAACGGCAAGCTGGAAAGCATTTTCACCCCAACCGCTTAATCACCTTGGTAGATGGGCGGAGTTCAAAATTGTTGGATTATATTGCCCCATGAACTCACCCCGTCGTCCCCTTAATATATCCTTATTCATTTTGCTGCCGCTCGGCACGCTTGCATTTGCCGCCGATACACCGGCGCCCGTCACCAGTCCGACCGCACCAGCTTCCCCTGCCGCGTCACCGACGACGGCGGCGACCGACAATTTACCCACCGAATGGATTGATCCCGATACCGGGCATCGCGTCGTCCGCCTTTCTCGCGAAGATAATACCCAAAGCCTTTATTTTCACCAAAATCCGTTTACGCCCGATGGCACGCGACTGGTGGTGACAGTGCCGAGCGGCATTGCGACAATTAATCTTAAAACGCACGAGATCAAACAGGTTGCCCTCGGCACTGCGCCCACCCAACGCATTGACACCCACGATTCGACCCCGGCGGACGAACGCATTGGCCATGTAGTCTGCGGACGCAAAACGCCGACGGTTTATTACACCAAAGGCGCAGACGTCATGGCCACCAACCTCGACACCGGCGCGACTCGCAAAATCGGCACCTTGCCCGATGAATTATTCTGGGGCGCAGGTTTCACCGTCAATGCCGACGAGACATTGCTTGCCGGTTCCGGCGATGCCAACGCCGGGCCGCTCGGCGCTATTGGCCCGAATTGGACCGGCAACCAAGGCCTGCCGCAGCGCATGGCCGCTTTGGTGCCCATGGTGCTCTACACGATGGACATCAAGACCGGTGAAATTAAAAAATTCTTCCGCGCCGAACACGACTGGCTCAACCACGTCCAGTTTTCCCCCACCGACCCGAAGCTGCTCATGTATTGCCACGAAGGCACCTGGAGCGCGGTGGACCGCATCTGGCAAATCAACGTCACCGGAGATCCCTATACAGTTAAGTCCGATGACACACTGACAAAAATTGCCGATGCACATGGCACCTATCCCGCGATGATTCAATTTTACAGCAAACTCACTGCGGACGTGCTCAATGTCGGTCAGCAAATCACCCTTCCGCCGACGCCGCGGCTGATGCATGAGCGCACGATGGACATGGAAATCGCCGGCCACGAATTTTGGGGCGCGGATGGCAAAACCGCATTTTACGATTTGCAGACACCCGAAAGCGGCGTCTTTTGGGTGGGTGGAACGGATGTGGCTACCGGACAGGAAATCCGGTACGCGCTCCAGCGCAACGAATGGTCCGTCCACTACAATGTTTCGCCGGACGGCAAGTTTTTCGCCGGAGATGGCGGCGGCCCCAACAGTGTCGCCAATCGTCAGCCGGGCGTGCGTGGCGCATTGAATCCACCGGGGAATGGCCAGTGGATTTACCTTTTCACCCCCGACCCTTCCGCAGCCGCGACCATCAAAGTTGGCGACAAAGACGTGAAAACCATTCCGTTCAAGGCGGAGCGCCTCGTTAATCTCGCCAAGCATGATTACGGTTTGGAGCCGAATGTCAGTTTTTCGCCGGACATGAAATGGATCATCTTCCGCTCCAATATGCTCGGCGCAGACCATGGCTCGCAAGTATTCGCCGTTGAAATCGCCAAAACTAAATAACAATTCCGCACATCGAACTCACAAAAATAAACGTCCATGAGAAAAGCATCCGTCTGTTTTTTAAAATTGATCCGAATTTCGCTGGTAAGTGTGGGTTGTTGCACGTTAGCCATTGCCGCCGATGCTCCCACTGCGGCCGACCAAAATCCGCGCGAGTGGATTGACCCCGACACCGGCCACCGCGTCATCCGCATCTCCACCGAGCCGGACAGCCAGAGCCTTTACTTCCACTACAATTCCTACACGCCGGAGGGAGACAAGATGGTGTTCAGCGCCCCAAGCGGAATTTGGACCGTGGACTTGATAACCCTCGGCCAGGGTACGCCCAAGCTCGAACAACTCGTCGACAGCAACGGCACCAGCATCAATTTGTTGATGACTGCCTACAAATCGCGCGACGCCTATTTCATCGCCAATAACGCGCTGTATGCCGTCAACGTGGACACCAAAGCCATCCGCACGCTGGTTATCGACAATAACGCGGCCGGCCGCATCTACGGCGTGAATTGCGACGAGACCATTGTCGGCGGCATGCTTCCGGGGCTGGACCCGACCGGACACGTTGTCCACCAAACTCCCAAACCCATTCTCCCACAGCGCGAGCGTATGTTTGGCGACAAAATCGCCGCGGGTATCGCTTTGACTCCAGATGAGGAGTTTGCGGCAAACAAGGAAGATGGTCTTTCCGCCCGGCTCGCCGATCCGGCTTCGACCGGCTTTCTCTTCACCAATCTTAAAACCGGCACGCAAACCTGGACCGGTTTTCAATTCGCCTCGATTGACCACCAGCAGTTCTGCCCCACTGACCCACATTTGGTGCTCTACGCCCACGAAGGTTCGTGGCACGAGGTGGATCGCATTTGGACAGTGCGCACGGACGGCTCCGACCAACGCCTAATGTATAAGCGACAGATGGACATGGAAATCGTCGGCCATGAATTCTGGAGCTATGACGGCAAAACCATCTGGTTTGATATGCAGACACCCCGCAGCAAGGATTTTTGGATCGGCGGCGTAAACGTGGCCACGGGCAAGCTCACCAAATACCATATCGAACGCGACTGGTGGGGCGTGCATTTTAATGTCTCGCGGGACAATACCCTTTTTGCCAGTGATGGCGGCGACCCGACGCAGGTAGCATTTTCCCAAAACGATGCATGGATCAACCTCTTCCGCGTGCAACCCGACGGCAGGGTGACACGGGAAAAACTGGTCAACATGGCCAAACAAAATTACGTGACCGGGGCTACGCGCCTCGGCGTGGCGGGCGGCGGCATTGAGCCCAACGTCTCTATCACGCCGGATAAAAAGTGGGTCGTCTTCCGCGCAAACATCCAAGGCGCAGTGCAAGTTTACGCCGCGGAAATCGGCGGTGACCCGAGCAAAATCAGCAAGCCGGAAAAATTTGTCGCAGAGAAATAATTTGCGCCACCCGACTTCGGCCATGCCTAGAAAATAATTTCGGAGTTATCCCGTTATTGAAATTGGATCCGGGGAATTGCCGATCGCACCGAACACATCCGGCCCAAGGGCTACTAAGCTTCCGGTAAATTGGCGGCGCGGGCGCGGGCCAGCGCGGCGGAAATATCGGCTTGTTTGACAGGTTTGGCTACGTAATCGTCCATACCGGCGGCGAGGCAGAGATCGCGGTCGCCCTGCATGGCATTGGCAGTGAGCGCGATGATCCATGGGCCGCGTTTTCCCGCGACGGCGGAGATGGCACGGATTTGGCGCGTGGCCTCCAACCCGTCCAATTCCGGCATTTGCACATCCATGAAAATAATGTCGTATGGTTGGCGCTTGAATGCGGCCACAGCCTCCAGCCCGTTGGCGGCGGGGTCGGCGCGGTAGCCGAGCTTGCCAATCATGGTCAGCGCGACCTTTTGGTTCACGGAATTGTCCTCCGCGAGAAGCACGCGCTCGCTGTGGAGCGGGCCGCCCGGCGTGGTGCCGGAGGCCGCCGCAGGCCGCTCCAATCTCACCACTCCCAGCCGGGTGAGCGCCTCGATGATTTGGGCGGGTTTGGCGGGTTTGATGAGCGCGGCGCCGAAGATGGATTTATCCGACAACTGCAGGCGTTCGCCCTGGGAAGATAGCAGCACGAGCGGCAATTGCTCGGGGGTAAACATTTCGCGAATGGCCTGGCCGAGCATACGCCCATCCATGTCAGGCATGTGCATGTCGAGGATGGCGAAATCATATTTGGCGCCGGACTCCAACAAATCCAAGGCGGCGGGGCCGGAATCCACGGCTTGCGGCACCATGTTCCAACTTTGCGCCATGCGCAGAAGAATGCGGCGGTTTGTCTCGTTATCATCCACGATGAGAATGCGTTTGCCTGCCAGTGACAAGTAAGTGGCCGCATGGTAGGGCCGCGGTTTGACCGGAACGTTTTCCGTCACGACGGTGAAGCGGAAAATGGAACCCACGCCGACCACGCTTTCCACCGACATATCACCACCCATCAACTCGGCCAGGCGTTTGCTAATGACAAGGCCGAGGCCGGAGCCACCGTAGCGACGCGTGGTCGACGCGTCGGCTTGGGAAAAGGATTGAAATAGCCGACCGACCGCCTCGGAAGCAATGCCGATGCCGGTGTCGCGCACAGAGAAATAGAGCCGCACGCGCGGCGGCGCGCCTTCCGCTTCCGCCAACGGTTCGGCATGAAGAGTGAGCACGACCTCACCCCGCTCGGTAAACTTGATGGCATTGCCCAGCAGGTTGACCAGAATCTGGCGCAATCGGGTGTCGTCGCCGCGCACCATGGGCGGGACTTCCGCGGCGATTTCGTAAAGCAGATCAAGTTGCTTCTCCCCCGCCTTGACCGCCAGCAAGTCGAGCGCGCCTTCGACACATTCGCTGATGGCAAATTCTTCGCGCTCGAGATCCAAACGACCGGATTCGATTTTGGAAAAATCAAGAATGTCATTGATGAGCGAGAGCAGGGCGTCGCCACTTTGACGGATGGTCTCGGCACAATCGCGTTGCTCGGGCGTGAGCGGGGTGTCGAGCAGGATGGAAGTCATGCCAATGACGCCGTTCATGGGAGTGCGGATTTCGTGGCTCATGACGGCCAAGAACTGGCTTTTGGCGATGTTGGCCTGTTCGGCGGCCAACTTGGCCGCTAACAACTCCGCCTCGGTTCGCTTGCGGTCGGTAATGTCCTGGATAAAGCCCTCGTAATAAATGACGTTGCCATTGGCATCCCGCACGGCGCGGGCTTGCTCCGAAATCCAGATGACACCCCCGTCTTTGCGATAAACCTGGTATTCCAAGCCGCGGACAAAACCGTCCCGCTCCATGAGTCGCTTGAATTCAAAACGCATGGCCTCGTCCACGTAAATGCTTTTGGAAATGTCCCGCACACTGTCCATCAACTCGGCGGGCGAGGCGTAGCCGTACATGCGGGCCAACGCGGGATTGACCAGCAGGTAGTGACCATCGGGAGTGGACTGGAAAATGCCTTCGATGGCGTTTTCCACGATATTGGAGTAACGCTCGAAAGATTTGGCCCAGTCGCTATCGGTGGCCTTGGGGGTATATGGCTTGTTTCCGTCAGAAACCATGGGAAACCCGATGCAACTCCCGTGCCAATCTGAGGCCGGAAAACATAATCCATTCCAGCCCGGCCATTATCTTAAAAGCCATGTCTGGCCAGCAGTTAGCTATTGTATAGTTTACTGAGACCGGCAAAATCGCCTTCAGACTACCCCGCCCCTGGCTTGGTATACTCCAATGTTACATCGGCAATGCATCTTTGGGGATAGGTTGCGTTTGGAAGATGTCCATTTAGGCCCTCCCGCATCTTCGCTTAAAATATTATCATTTTGGCACAGTTGGTTGATTTTAGCCTGCGTGTTTTCATCGGGGTTGTGGGCCGCGGACACTACACTCATGCTGCCCGCACCTATTGTAGTCCCTGCGCAAAGCACATCGACTGCGGCATTTGATGCAATGGCGAAGCCAACCGCTCTTTATCCCTTTTTGCCAAGTGAGGGCAAAAATACCGGTGCGGGAATTTTAATCATTATGAGCGGCAATTTTTCGCGCGAAAGTCCCGGTGAAGGGTTGGTGATGGCGCATTGGTTGAGCGATCATGGTCTGGCGGCTTTTGTATTTAGCGACATCGGCAGCCCGACGGAGAAAACCCCTGACCTGCAAGTGGGTGAGATCAACTCGGCTTTGCAATATCTCCACTCCCATGCCGCGGATTTTCATTTGTCGGCCGCGCGCATTGGAATGCTGGGTTTTGGGCCGGGTGCGGTGTTGGCAGCAAAAGCCGCATTCGCCAATTCCGCGCAAGCGGACGCTGAAACTGCCGCCGCGATGCATCCCGATTTTCTGGCTTTGATTTACGGCGCGAGCGTTCCCGCCGCTGGCGCGGCCAAGCTGCCCCCGACATTTCTCGCCGGCTCCACGAATGCCGAGGACAACTTGAGCGCCATAATTGATCTGTGGAATTACCTGCGTGGGCCGCGGATGCGGGTGCCGGTGGAAGCGCATTTTTTCCAAAAAATGGAAGTTGCTGCGGAATCGGCCCAAGGCAATGTTGCCTTGGGAACGTGGCCGGATTTGTTTTATAATTGGGTGCGCGCGTATGGCTTTCTGACGGATTTACCCCGCGTGGCGATTCGCGGATCCGTGTCGCTCGATGGCCGCCCGTTACCGCATGGCTATGTCATTTTGACCCCACTGAACATAGTTGGCGCGGGGCCAATAGTGGCCCGGGTATTTAATGCGACTGCAGGCGTAGCGATTGGAGCTTTCTCGGTACCCGCAAACCAAGGCCCGGTGCCAGGAAAATACCGCGTGGATGTGCGCCAGAATGCCAATCGCTGGCTGAGCAATTCGTTCAGTGCGGATCTTTATCGCGATCCGGCATTTGGACACTCACGCATACTTTCCCCCAGCATTGACGATCAGCATTCCTACACCAAGCAGCACCCAACCGACAAGGAAGACATGATCATTGAAATAAAACCCGATAATAACCCGGACTTGAACATCACGGTATTCAGCAAATAACCCCCACCCGCAATCTCTTTGGCCATGACCTACCTTCGCGCAAATTTTCGCATTGCTGCTTTTTTGGGCGCGGCTCTGGCAGTTGCTGGCGTTTTTACCAATGGTGCGCAGGCGCAAAGTCGCGGTGCCGCCGGAAATGGCGAGGCGCAGGCGGCCTACGCCGAGCAGTTGAAAAACACGCCCGACCCCGTGCCGGGAATTCCCGCACCGGTGCTCCTTTGGCCCGCGGGCGCGCCGGAGGCAGTACCCGACGCCAATGGCGTATTCACCGACGAGGACAAACCCGCGCTGTATTGTTTCCCCGCGCCCGCCGACCACAACACCGGCACGGCGTTTCTCATTATTCCGGGCGGTGCATTTACCAACCGCGTGGCCGACGGGGAAGGCGTGCAAGTTGCACGCTTTCTAAATGCGCACGGCATTTCCGGCTTTGTGCTGCGCTACCGCATACTGCCCAATTACCGCAATAACATCTCCGTGCTCGATGCCAACCGCGCGATGCGCTACCTCCGCGCCCACGCCGCCGAATTTAAAATCCGGCCCGACCGGCTGGGCTCGATTGGCTTTTCGGCGGGAGCGGAATTGGAAGGGGACGCGTTTTTCAATGGAGTTGTTCCCGGCGATGCGAATGCCGCAGATCCACTGGATCATTTTTCCACCCGGCCCAATTTCATCGCGTTAATCTATGGAGCGCGAACGCCCCGCGATGCTTCGACCGCGCCGCCCACGTTCATGTTCAACACGGTTGAAGACAGCAGCCACCTCAACGTCGAAGTCGCCGCTTGGAATGCACTGCGCGCCGCGAATATTCCCACGGAAGTGCATTTCTACAACTATGGCGAGCACGGCACCAGCATGTCCCCGGGCGACCCATTGCTCGGCGAGTGGCCGGAACTCATGATTTCCTGGCTCAAAGCCAGTGGTCTATTGGAGGATCAAAAACCCGCTGTGCCTCCGGTGACGGCGAAGCCCTCGCCCTAGACAATTACACGCAAAGCAAAATGCGGTAAATGATTCCGGCGGCAGGTTTACGACCCATCCGGCCAGTTTGCACCCTCGACAATCCATTGCCGGATCATGACGATTTCGTCGTCACTCGGTTGGTCTTGGTTCGCAGGCGGCATATGGTCGCTCGCGCCCATGCCGCGAGTGATGGCGCGGTAAATATCGCTTTTGACCGGATCGCCCGGGATGACGTGTTTGATTCCGTTCGCCCGCACATCGAGCCGCACCCCGCCGCTGCTCCGTCCATTGCCATGGCAATTGTAGCAATAGTACTCGAAGAACGGCTGCACTTGTTTGGCGAAATTTATTTTCGGAGGCGGGGCAGGAGCAGTAGCGCAAGCGGCCACGAACAGAGCACAGAACAGTGCAGCGAAGAGTGCAAAAATAAAACGGGGTTTCATGGTGGAGTATCGCGCCAAACTTTCACCAAAACTCATTGCCTCAGGCAAGACCCAAGCACAAGTCGCGAAATATCGCGTATCAACGTTTCTCCGGCTTCGACACTGATTTTTTGCGAGTCGCCAAGGTGGCATACACCGCGCCGGCCAAGAGCACCAGACCGACAATCACGGGCAACAACCAAGGGCGACCGGTATCCACCGGGCCAGACCAGACCAGGCCAAGCATTTCGTCAAAACTCACCGGCTTGGTTTTTTGATGCTGGAGAATAATGGTTTTCCACTCATCGGGCATTTGCGGCGGCCCGCCATCCTTGCTGGGTGGCTTGTCATTCCCATTGGCAATGACGCCGTGAATGCTCAACGCCACCGGGCCGCCATTCACCGGGGGCGGCGGCACCTTATCGAGTTTGGCACGCAAATCCGCCAGGCGGTCATTCGCCGGAGGCGGTGCGAGCGAAATGAGCCAGACGCGCGAGTCCGGGCCGGGGCGCACTGCCGCGACAATGTCCAAATCTTCCGCCGTGGTGGTATTGGCAAAATAAGTTTCGCACACGCCCTGCAAGGCCTTGGTATAAGTGGCGAGGTCGTCCAAAGATGCGCGCTCGGAAGTTTGCTGCGGAGAAAGGTAGAAATCCACGCCTTCGGACACAAAACCCTTCGGGGCGTCCTGAGCCATAGCCGTGAAAGGGCCTAGGATAAAACCCAGCAACAAGATGGAAATGCGTCTCATGGAAAACATGCATTTCAACATTTGCCACGGAATATGCACGCTCAAAAGGCAGGTCTACCGCCGCTTGCCAAAGCCCGCCAGTTTGGCCTATTCTGCCAATCCCCACTCCCCTGCCCCCCAACTGCCACCCGTGGTTGTGGCCGGAACATCCCCACGATTTATGAATACCTCACGCTGGAAACTCCTTGCTGCTTTTGTTTTAGCGGCCCCCTTTGTCGCCACCGCCCAAAACGACGCGGCCGCACCGGCCAATCCCTCCGCGCCATTTCCCGTGAATATCACGGTGGACGCGTCGAAAGTTGTGGGCCCATGGAAAGCGGTTTATCGATTCTTTGGCGCGGACGAACCGAACTACGCCACGATGAAAGATGGGGTGAAGTTGATCAACGAACTCGGCCAGTTGCAGCCCGGAGATGTCTATTACCGCGCGCACAATTTGCTGACGACGGGCGATGGCACCGCGCACTACAAATGGGGCAGCACCAATGCCTACACCGAGGATAAAGATGGCAAACCCATTTACAACTGGACGATACTCGACAAAATTTTCGACACCTATCGCGCCGCCGGCATCCATCCCTATGTGCAAATCGGCTTTATGCCGGAGGCGCTTTCCATCCACCCAGAGCCCTACGAACATCACTGGGATCCCTCCCAACCCTACAGCGCCATCTACACCGGTTGGGCCTATCCGCCCAAGGATTACGACAAATGGGAAGAACTGTGCTACCAATGGGCCAAGCATTGCTTGGAGCGTTATGGCAAAGACGAGGTTTCCAAATGGTATTGGGAGGTATGGAATGAATCCAACACCCAGGACCGAAACGGCATCGGCTACTGGAGTTCGACTCCGGAGGAATATTACAAATTATATGATTACGCCTCCGCCGGGGTGCGCAAAGCCATACCGGATGCGCGCATCGGCGGCGCGGATTCGGCGGGCAATGGCGGCGTCTGGTCGCGCAACTTCATCCAGCACTGCCTGACCGGAACAAACTTTGCCACCGGCAAGGTGGGCTCGCCGCTGGACTTTTTCTCATTCCACGCGAAAGGCACCACGCCGAGCACGGTGCGCGCAACCAACGCTATGCCCGCCCATACGCAAATGGGAATCGGCGGGCAACTCTCCGCCATCAGCGGCGGCTTTCAAATTGATGCCGCCTACCCTGAGCTCAAAGGCAAACCCATCGTCGTAGGCGAGTCCGACCCGGATGGATGCGCGGCTTGCACGAGCGATGCCCTCCGCGATTACCGCGCGGGCACGGTTTACGCCGCCTACACGGCCGCCTGCATCGCGCGCGAATTTGAATTGGCGGACCGCTACGGCGTCAACCTGGAAGGCGCGCTCACGTGGGCGTTTGAGTTTGAAAATGAACCGTATTTCAAAGGCCAGCGCGTACTCGCGACCAACGGTATTGACCTGCCGATTTTGGATGTCTTCCGCATGTTCGCGAAAATGGATGGCCAGCGTGTAACTGCCACCAGCGACCATGCCATCGCGCTCGACACCATACTGCGCTCCGGCGTCCGCACGCCCGGCAATCCGGATGTCGCCGCGCTTTCGACCTTAGCGAAAAACAAACTCTGTGTGATGGTGTGGCATTACCATGACGAAATCCTGCCGGGGCCGGACGCCACCGTCTCCCTCGACCTCACCAGCCTACCCAAGGATGTGACCAAGGTAAAAATCACCCACTACCGCATTGATGATTCGCATAGTAATTCCTACACGGTGTGGCAGCGCATGGGCTCGCCGGAAAAGCCCACGCCCGAGCAATACGCGCAACTGGAAAAAGCCGGGCAGTTGGAAACGATCTCGCCCACCCCGGGCGCACCGACACCCACCGCCGCCAATGGCGAATTAAAACTCCCCGCCTTTGTGCTTCCGCTGCAATCGGTATCGCTCGTGGTCGTGGAATGGCAGTAGTAATATGAGCGATCACCCTTTCCGCACTTGCCGCAATCCCACCTCTCATCCAATTTACCCTCTCCCTATGAAACCCCTACCCGCTACCCGCTCCGTCCGCAGGTTGAACAAGAACCCGGCCATTTCACCGACGTTGGTTGTCACCGCCCTGTTTTCTTTCGTGATGCTGGCCATATCGACGCTGCATGCCCAATCCACGCGCGATCGCATCAACTTCGACGCCAACTGGCGTTACAGCAAAGATGATCCGGCGGATGCCGCCGGGGCGCTGGCATATGCCAACCTCAAAACCGATTTGCTGGCGAACTCCTATTTTGCCGACTATGTGGTGCGGCCCAACCCGGCCCGCAACCCGGGCGGCGATGTGTCTTATGTGAAGCCGGATTTCAACGATACCTCCTGGCGGCAATTGAACTTGCCCCATGATTGGGGCGTGGAGAATCCGTTTGATGCGAGCCTCAATGGCGCGACCGCGCATTTGCCATATTTCGGCACTGCCTGGTATCGCAAAACTTTCACCCTGCCCGCCAGCGATGCGGGCAAGGAAGTATTTCTCGATGTGGACGGGGCCATGTCCTACGCCTCCGTCTGGCTCAATGGCCACTACCTTGGCGGCTGGCCCTACGGCTACACTTCCTTTCAAGTCGAATTGACGCAGTACCTAAAGCCGGGCGCGGGCAACGTCCTCGCCATCCGGCTCGACAATCCGAACAATTCCTCGCGCTGGTATCCCGGTGGCGGCATTTATCGCAATGTCTGGCTCGAAATTGCCAATCCGATCCACGTCTCGCACTGGGGAACTTACGTGACCACACCCGAAGTCAGCGCGGACGCGGCGACCGTCAGCATCAATGTGAACGTGAGCAATGAAAACGCCGCGGCCGCGAGTGCGAAAGTGAAAACGGACATTTATGCGTTGGATGCCGCCGGTAAAATCACCGGCGCTGCCCTCGCCACGGCCAGCTCAGACAGCCTTAGCCTCGACCCGGGGGCGATTAAAACCGCCGCGCTCACGCTCAAGGTTGCCAAACCCAAATTGTGGGACACCGACCATCCCAACCTCTACGCAGCCGTCTCAACGATCCAGCAAGATGGAAAGGATGTGGACACCTACCAATCCAATTTCGGCATTCGCACGATTAAATTCGACCCGAATCTTGGTTTCTTTATCAACGGCCAACATGTGAAGCTCAATGGCGTGTGCGACCATGCCGACCTCGGGCCGCTCGGCTCGGTGGTCAATGTGCGCGGCTTGGAGCGCCAGATTCAAATACTCAAGGAAATGGGGTGCAATGCCATCCGCACCAGCCACAACCCGCCCGCACCGGAGCTGCTCGATTTGTGCGACAAGATGGGCATCATGGTCATGGACGAAACGTTCGACTGCTGGGATCGCCAAAAGGCCGCGAACGATTACCACCTCCTCTGGCCCGACTGGCATACTTATGACGAGCGCGCCGAAGTGCTGCGCGACCGCAACCATCCGTGCGTCGTGATCTGGAGCGTGGGCAACGAAATCCCCGACCAAGGCTCCGCCACGGGCAACGCCATTTTGGAGGAACTCATCAAGACGGTTCACGAATTGGATCCGACCCGTCTGGTGCTGACCAACAATAACGGCAGCGGCTTCACGGGTTTTTCTACCGCGGAATACGCCTACGGCTACAGTTACGAGCCGCGCATCAATCCCGGCTATTCGTTGCGCCACCAGCAGATGCCCGATCTCGTCCAAATGGGCAGCGAATCGGCCTCATGCATCAGCACCCGCGGGTTTTACATGTTTCCCGTGAGCAACAATAAAGCGCAGGGGCAGGACAACCAAGCCCACCAAATGAGTTCGTATGACCTTTACGCGCCGAATTGGGCGAACTCGCCCGATGTGGAATTTGCGGCTCAGGATCAGAATCCTTCCGTCGCGGGCGAATTTGTGTGGACGGGCTTTGACTACCTTGGCGAGCCCACGCCCTTTAACACTTCGCGCAGTTCCTATTTCGGCATCATTGATCTCGATGGCTTCAAGAAAGACCGGTTCTTCCTCTACCAAGCGCGCTGGCGGCCCGACCTGCCGATGGCGCACATTCTGCCGCATTGGAACTGGAAGGGTTCGGAAGGCGAAGTCACTCCTGTGCACGTTTACACTTCCGGTGACGAAGCGGAGCTGTTCCTCAATGGCAAATCCCTCGGTCGCAAAACCAAGGGGCCGCTGGAATACCGCATCCGCTGGGACGATGTTGTTTATCAACCCGGTGAACTACATGTGGTGGCCTACAAAAATGGCAAAGTGTGGGCAGAGGACACCGTCAAGACCACCGGCGACGCCGCCAGCGTGGCCCTCACACCCGACCGTGCCACCATCGCCAATGATGGTTCGGATATTTCCTATGTGACGGTTGCCATCAAAGACAAAGACGGCCTCACCGTGCCGACGGCGATGAACGCGCTGCATTACGAAATCTCCGGCCCCGGGGAAATCGTCGCCGTGGACAATGGCGATGAGACCAGCATGCTGCCTCTGCAAAACAGCAAGGACAGCAAGGCATTCAACGGCCTCGCCCTGGTCATCGTCCGCGCGAAAGCAGGCGCGAGCGGCGCTATTATGCTCACCGCCACTTCGGATGGCTTGACTGCGGCGACGATGAGAATTACGGCGAAGTGAGTGCCATGTCCACTTGGCTCCTCATCGACGGCAATAATATCGCCTACCGCGCGTTCTACGGAATGCCGGAGCTGGCGCGTGCCGATGGCTTCCCCACGGGCGCGCTGCATGGCTGGGTGCGCACGCTGTGGATGCTGCAAGACCAGGAAAAATCCGCACGCGCCGTCGTCTTCTTCGACCTTGGGGCGTCCACCCGGCATGAGGCACTGCTTGCCGAATATAAGGCCCAACGCAAGGAGATGCCCAAGCCGTTGTTCCAGCAACTGGAGCCGATGAAAAAGCTTACGCGGGCGTTGGGCGTGGGCGTGCTCGAGCAACGTGGAGTCGAAGCAGACGACCTACTGGCCTCCGCCGCGCACCAGCTTGCCGCCCAGGGCAACACCGTCCTCATAGTCAGTGCGGACAAGGACTTTGGCCAATTAGTGCACGACAACATTTTGCAACTGGTACCGCCGCCCACGGCCAATCCCAAACTGGGCTGGAGGCGCCTCGATGCCGCAGGGGTAAAAGAAAAATTCGGTGTTCCGCCCAAGCAAATTCCCGCACTGCTCGCCCTGACTGGCGATGCATCGGACAATATTCCCGGTCTGGATGGGGTCGGCTACAAAACCGCGGCCAAGTGGCTCGATGAATTTGGCGATCTGGAAACATTACTGCGCCGGTGGGACTGGGTTAAACCCGAACGCTTCCGCCCGCAGTTGAAGGATGCAGGCCCGATGATGAAGCGCAATCTGGAGCTTGTGACCCTGCAAACCCACCTCGACCCCGGCCCGCTCGACCCGCCCGCGCCCAATGCCGCCGTCGCCTGCGCCCTTTTGGAGGAAATGGAAATGAAGCGAACCATCGAAGAGGCGAAACGCAGACTCAACTGATTCAGGGGTTCTTTGCGGTTTAATTTTTCCTCTGTGATAAGAAACTAAACACATCGCGCAACGAATCGGCGCGGGCGGAAGCCAGTTGCTGTGTGGCAACATCGACCGGGGCCAAGTCGGGAACCCAGACCACCCGCGCGCCAGCGGCGTGCGCCGCAGTCAGACCAGGCTCGGAATCCTCGAACACTCCGCAATTTTTAATTGCCACGCCTAGCAGCGTGGCCGCGTGTAGATAAATATCCGGCGCGGGCTTACCGCGCTCGACTTGATCGCCACCCACCACCGTGTGAAAATATTGGCGCAGATTGGCCGAAGCCAATTTGCGCTCAGCTTTGGCAGTGCGCGTGGAGGTGGCCACCGCGCAGGGTTTGCCCTGCGTGGCCAACCAGCCCAGCAACTCCGCCACGCCTTCTTTCACCGGTACGCCTTCCGTCAGAAAAATTTCGTACTGCTTTTCAGAGCATTCCAGCAGCTGCGTCGCCAGCGCTGCGTTGCCCACGCGTTTGGCCAGCCGGCCATGAATGTCACCCATGCGCCGACCAATAAGTTCCAGAAACGCATCCTCCGGCAAAGGCACACCGAGTTCGTCCGCAGCGGCATGCAGTGCGCGACGCGACATCCGCTCGGTGTCAAAGAGCAGGCCGTCCATGTCGAACACAAATGCCGCGCAATCATGCAGAAAATCCATGCGAGAAATGATTTACCACACAAAACCCGGTCGACGCAAAAGCAGAATCAATGGTAATTGCTTTGCTTCCTTGGTTTTTTGTGTGGTAAAAATAATCCATGCCTTCACTCGACCAAGTTGTTGCTTTTTGTGACCGCCGAGTGCGTGTCCGCGACATTGCCGATTTTCCCGGCGCGCTTAATGGACTGCAAGCCGCCAACTCCGGTCGCGTCTCTAAAATCGGCGCGTCGGTGGACGCCGGACTTGGGTCGTTCGCCCTCGCCGCTGCGGTAGGGGTGGATTTCCTGATTGTCCACCATGGAATGTTTTGGGACGGCGCCCAACCCATCACTGGCTCCAACCACGCACGGCTGAAAGTGCTGCTTGAAGCCGATTGCGCGGTGTATTCCGCCCACCTACCCCTGGATGCGCACCCGCAAATTGGCAATAACGCGCTGATCGCCCGCGCGCTGGGATTGAAGATAACCGAATGGGGTATCCACTATCAAGGCACCCCGATTGCGGCATTTGTCGCCAAATCACCTTCGCGCGCCGTTTTAAAAACAAAATTAAAAAAACTTTTCCCTCGTGGCATCACCCCCATCGAATTCGGGCCGGCGCAGCCCCGCAAAGTGGCGATTTTGAGCGGCAGTGGCAGTTCCTGCGTTGGGCGTTTGCGGGAGGAAGGCGTGGATACTTTGATTACTGGCGAATTGAAGCAATCCGCTTTCAATGCCGCGCAGGAAGCCGGCCTCAACTTGTTTATCTGCGGGCATTACGCGACAGAAGTTTTCGGCGCCTGCGCCCTCGCCCAGGAATGCGCTGACCGTTTTCGGGTGAAGTGGGAATTTCTCGACACCGGCTGCCCGTTGTGATTGCCTTTGTCGCATGAAAACCTTCGGCCTGCTGCATGGCCCCAACCTCGACCGGCTCGGCAAGCGCGAGACCGAGATATATGGTCGTGCCACGCTGGCCGACCTTGAAGCAAGCGTGCGCAAGGAGGCGAAAAGTCTCAAAGTAAAACTAGAATGTTTTCAGTCCAATCACGAAGGTGCGCTGATTGAACAAATTGCAAAATGGGCGGATGCTGGTCTCGACGGAATCATCATGAATGCGGGGGCGTTGACCCATACCAGCGTCGCTTTGCACGATGCACTCGCGGGATGCAGCGTGCCGTGTGTCGAAGTGCATATTTCCAACATCTATAAACGCGAGGAGTTTCGCCACAAATCCTACACCGCCTCGGCGTGCGTGGGGATTATTTCCGGCCTCGGCATCGAAGGCTACTTTGCC
>DATHOB010000349.1:0-2371 GCA_035485355.1 Opitutales bacterium
TGGAAACTGCGCTCACCCATCGCCAGGCGTTGATGGTGCTTAACGCCCTGCCCGGCATCGGCCCCATCACTACGCGCCGATTACTGGCGGCGTTTGATGGCGACCCGGCGCGGGCACTCGCAACCTCATCGCGGGAACTGAAAAATATCGAACGCGTCGGCCCAGTCATCATCGAAACCATTACGGGGTGGAAAAATCATTTCGATTTGGAAAAAGAAGAAGCCGCGCTCGCCAAACTCAGCGGAAAATTTGTCACAGCGGACGACCCCGGCTATCCCTCGCTTCTGCGCGAAATAAACGACCCGCCGGCCGGTTTGTATTGCCTCGGTGACTACACCGGCGCGGACCGCGTGGTCTCCATCGTCGGCAGCCGTCGTGCGACGCTCTACGGCCTCGCCGTGGCGAAACGGCTCGCGGCCGATTTGGCGCGGCTGGGTTTTTGGGTCGCTAGCGGTGGCGCGCGCGGCATTGACCTCGCCGCCCATGAGGGCGCGCTCGAAGCCGGGGGCAAAACGGCCGTCGTCCTCGGCTGCGGTGTGGATATCGTTTACCCGCCCGAGCATCTGGATTTATTCCGACGCGTGGCCGCCCAAGGCGCGCTGCTCAGCGAATTTCCCCTCGGGCGCGGCGCGGACAAGCAGACTTTCCCCATGCGCAACCGCCTCATCGCAGGGCTTAGTCGCGCGGTTATCGTCGTCGAATCGGATGTCAATGGCGGCAGCATGATCACGGCGCGGCAGGCGGTGGATTACGCGCGCGAAGTCTTCGCCGTGCCGGGGCGCATTGATCAGGTTTCGTCGCGCGGCTGCCACAAACTTATTCGCGAAGGCGAGGCCAAGCTCCTCACGGGGATTGACGATCTACTGGAAGAATTAAAGTTTACCGGCCAATTGAATGTCACCATGGACCAGCAGTTGCCGCTCGCGCCGCCAGCATCCGCGGAAATACTCGCCAGCCTCGGCGAAGACGCCACGCGCATCTTCGCGCTGCTCAGCGGCGGCAAACCCGCGCATCCCGACGAACTTGCCGCACAATGTGAACTACCCAGCGCGCGCGTGGCGGCTTCGCTTTTATTATTGGAATTGAAACGCCTGGTGGTGAAACGCGCGGACGGAAGATTTGAGGCGCGTTGATAGGAGACAGAACACAGGAGTCAGAAATCAGGAGACCACACCATGGCCACTGACGTCACAAATTTTGTCGCTTCCTGAATCCTGTCTCCCTCCCTCCTTGCTTCAGCCCGGCGGCCAGCGTAATGAGCGACCGGCAAGCAAGTGCACGTGCAAATGCGGCACGGTTTCGCCGCCGTCCGCGCCACTGTTGATGACTACGCGATAGCCCTTGCCCAAATTCTGTTCGCGGGCAATGCGCGCGGCGGTCAGCAGCAAATGGCCCAGCAAGGATTGGTCGGCCGGGCTGGCTTCGTTCAGGCGCGCGATATGTTTTTTCGGAACAATCAGAATATGGGTCGGCGCCTGTGGATTGATGTCGCGGAAGGCATAGCACACGTCGTCCTCATAAACACTCGTGCTGGGGATTTCACGCGCGATGATGCGCTGGAAGATGGTCTTTTCAGCCATGCCCGCAAACTAGCACACAACTCCGCCCGAGGCGAAGAACGAAATTTACGGCCGATTGGCCCGGCGGCAGACACAAATTTTTAAGCCGTCACTTTAACCCGCTGACGGCGGAACTTCGTGAATCCCAGCGCGCACAACCCACCGATGAGAGCATACGTGGATGGTTCGGGTATGGTCGTCGCAAAGCGGGCCACATCGCTGCCAGTCGGAAAAATTTGGGCATTGCTCGAAGCAAAGTTAAAATTTGTTCCCGTGGTGACATCGTTCGGCAACACCCACGAAGCCGCATCGGAACCGGTACTCAGGGTGTCAAAATAGCCATAAACCGCGTTGCCGGTAATCAAGGTGTCGGAGTTGGTGTCAGAGATGGAGGAAAACCAGAATAAAGCCACGTCATCTCCTGGAGCCACGTTGGCGGCCAATGTCGGAATGGTCGTGGTGGTAAAATTGCTGTAATTCAAATTGGAGATTACCGTGTCCTGCACCCCAGCAGTGCCAAAATTGCTATTCCCATTGGCTGCAAATTCGGCAAGGACCACATCATTCGTGGAGCCGCCCCATAGGGAGCCAACTGACATGTGCCCAAGACTGGGTGCGGAAAAACCGGAGTTCGTGGTATCGGCTACGAAAAATATCACCGACCCGTCCGGCAATCCGGAATTGTTGCTGCTGTTGGCGGTCAACCAATCGGCGCCAATTTCAAATGTTACTGCCCCTTGAGCCGCCCGGCCCAGTAGCAACGACCCCAGCAAAATTGTTAATGTGCGAAATTTCATTTTGAAAAAAGTGGA
>DATHOB010000350.1:0-2099 GCA_035485355.1 Opitutales bacterium
CCACCGGTTCAAAATTGCCTCGTCCATGGGCGCGGCGAAATAAGACTGCAACTGCGAAAGGTCGGTGGGGAACTGCCCGTTACTGGCCTTGAGGTATTTGGTCAAGGTGTTTTCGGCCACTGAAACAAAGTTGTTTTCCGCCGTGTGCCGCAAATTAGCCAAATCCTGTTGGATGTCCTTGTCGGTGTCAAATTTGGCGTTCATGGCGGCATCAAGCCACTGCTGATCGGAAAGCAACTGCAATTCGGGAATGGTCCGGGCCGGATATTGCTGGGTCAACTGCCTGAGCTGGTCTTCCCGTGCCAGCCAGGATTTGACACCGGCTTCCCGCGCGTCGCCGGCACGGGCCTGCAACCGGGCCAATTCACCGCGCAGCCTCAGCACCTCCAGTTGATTTGAGGCGGTGCGCCCCGGTGCCTGCGCGGCCAGCAATTGAGTTAGCTGGCTTGATTGGTCATCGCGCTCCCGCTGCATTTGCCGAATTTGTTCGACCAATGACTCATGTTGCTGCTGCAACGTCGTGTTACTTTCCCGCAATTGAGCGGCTTGATGGGCTTGGTAAACCCCGGTTCCGGCGAGAATGGCAACGGTGGCGGTGACGATGGTTTTCTGGAGTGTGGTCATGGCAATAGTTTTGGTGACAGCGATGGCGGTGGTGGAGGTGGCAACGGCAGTTCCGGCAAGCGCGGCGGCGGAAATCGTGATGGCCAAGCCGACGGGCGCGGCTTGGATGGCATTGGCGGAAATCAGGACAGCCAGTCCGCTGGCGCCGATGGTCACGTTACGTTTGGAGAAGAACTCGCGCAGGCGTTCCACGGCGCGGCTCACGCGTTTCTGCGCGGCATCATCGCTGACGCCCAGCGCGAGGCCGACGGCGCGGAAATCCTGGTTCTTGAAATAGCGGAGCAGCAACGCTTCGCGATCCTCGTCGTTCAGGCTGTCGAGGGCTTCGTCGAGCGCCGGGCGGATTTGCTCCCAGCCGGTGGCGGACTCGGAATTGGTGAGGAGTTGTTCCATGGCCTGCCTTTCGTTGGTGAGGCGACGGCGGGTGTCGCGCAGATGATTGAGCGCGGTGTAGCGCGTGGCCCGGTGCAGCCAGCCGACGAGACTGGGGGGCAAGGCCGCGCTGCCGCGGCGGGTGAGCGTGCCGGCTTTGCGGGCGAGATCGGTAAAAACGCCCTGTGCGATGTCAGCCGCGGCGGCGGATGATTCCACCTGCCGCAACGCGGCGGAATAAACGAGGTCGGTATAGCGCGTCACGATTTCGCGGAAAGCCGCCTCATCACGGCCGCCAGCGAAGGCGGAGAGCAGTTGGGCATCGGACTTTTCTTGCATCTCACCCATTAAACAACCTGAAGTGCGTAAATCCGACAAAGTTTTTCGCGAGAACTGTGAAAAAGATTGGTAGTAAGCGGGTGGCATGTGTTGGGGGGCGACGGGGATGGTGGTATAATCCTGGCAGTTCTTTGAAAACCAACGGTGGGTTTGCGACTGGGGGGATGGGACAAAGGGAAGGAAGGAGATGAAATACGAGAAGTGTCTTGAATCAACTAACATTAAGACGAGTCAAGGCGGGTCACAGCAGAATGAAACGCCAATTTTCCGGGTGGCCGGCCCGCTTCGGGCAAGGCCAATTGGTATTTGATCCGACCGAATCCGACCCAATCGGACCAATGCCAAAAGGGGTTATTCGGCGTTGAAAGCCAAGGTTTTAGGGTTGAATGCGCCCGAAAAACAAGTAGTGCCTTAAATTGCTTTCGGAGCGCGGGCTTCAGCCCGCTTCACTGTTTATTTGCAAGGCCACATTGAAGCGGCGTGAACGCCGCGCTCCGCGAATTAAGATACTGCCGAAAAACACGGTGACTTTACTTTCTGCCACAAATAGCGCATTTTGTGTGCAGATGAAGAAGTATTTCATTTTGTTCCTGGCCGTTGCCCTGACCGCCGGGGCTACCGAGCTGCCAATGAAGATTTCCGTGCTGGACGGCTCTGTGCTCTGCGTGCGGGCCAGCCGCGTGCCCGACAATATCACGGACCAAATCCGCGCAGCCACAATGCCCAGCCACCTGAGTGGCACGGTGTTGGATTTGCGGTTTGCA
>DATHOB010000351.1:0-4180 GCA_035485355.1 Opitutales bacterium
TCCCATCCAGAAAATGGAGGGCCACATCGGCGGCGGGTGCGGCGGGCGCGGCAAACAATGCGGCGGCAAGAATAAAAGATGTCAGGGGCGAAGGAACGATTTTCATTTTCATGGGGTATGGGGCGGCAGGGCGGGGAGAAAGATTGAATGCTTCCACGGGACAAAGGTCAATGCCAGGGCGTACCGTCTTTTTCTGCGGTGGCGGCCGCAATTTTCTTTCTGCGGAAATATTCCGGGAGCAGAATCGCGGCGAAGACCAAAATAGCAATCACGACATAGACGCCAATTTTTAGCCGGATGGGCGTTTCATCCAAGGCCAACTCCGAGGTGTCACTCGCTGGGGCAGATGTGCCACTGGCCGAGGCCGAAGCACTGGCTGCTCTAGGCGCGGCCGCGGTGGTGGACGTTGACTGCGCGGTGGCGGGGGTCGGAGTCGTTACGAGAGAATCCGCTCCAACCGCATTACCGAAGGAAAAAACAGCAATGGTCAAAGCAAGCGTCACAAATATTGTAAACTTCCTCATGGGGCAATGGGGTGGGGGCTAAAATTGAACCGCGCAAGTCCGCTCAGGTCAATGCTCGTTCGATGCTGGGGTAGGGCACATTATGACTGGCTGGCCGAAGGAATTTGCAGACTATACTTATTGGCCCAAGGTTGCAATGCGAGCAGGATGCCGGGATGTAACTTGATGCCATGTTTAAGCTGTTCTTTGTGTTGAGCTTGTGCATCGTCCCCCGGCATTCGCACTTTGGAGATCCCGGGCTTGGTTTTGGATTTGCGGCAAATGGTCGCGAAAAATTCGGTTTCTCTTGCCCAGGCCGTGCGCCCACCAAAAAACTTCGGATCCACGATTTGCATATAAATCGAGGCACCCCACCGGCTGGGTTTATCCGCGCGGCCGTTGCCCGCCAACGCATGGGTCAGGGCCTCCACCATAATCGCCAAGGCGAAACCTTTGTGGGCTAGGCCCGGGCCGCCCAACGGTAAAATAGTGCCCGGAGGATTGGCAACCAGCACCCGTGGGTCGTTGGTGGGTTGGCCGGCGGCAGTTTGCAGAATCGGTGACGAAAATGTTTTCCCCTCATTGCGCAGGCGAGTGGCAACGGCATTGGCGGTGCTGGCCGTTGTGGTGTCGATGAGGATGGGCTGGCCGGTCGTCGGGATGCCCATGCCGATGGGATTCGGTGAGCACACGGCTTGCACGCCTCCAGCCGCGGCCACGGTCCGGTTGGCGGGGTCGGAACACATGAGCAGAATCACCAGATTCTGACTTGTGACCGGCCGCAAATAGGCGATGAGGCTCGCAATGTGATGGCAGCGGCGAATGGACACCATGGCCACACCGTGCTTTTTGGCGCGGGGGGTGGCCCAAGCTATTGCGCGCCGGAGGACAAACGGGCCCGGCAGATAATGCGCATCGACCAGAAGCGTGGCTGGGCTCTGCTTAAGAATTTTGGGTGCGCCGGTGCGCGTCATTTTTCCCGCTTCAATTTCGCGCAAGTAGGCTGGCAGCAAATTCAAACCGTGGGTCGTTTTGCCATATAAATCACCCGCAACCAGAATCTCTGCCACATCGCTCGCCATGGTCGGGCCCAAGCGCACTTTGCACAAAAGCGCACGGGCGAACTTCACTAATTCGGAATGCTCGTAGCGTGGCTCCACAAGGTAAATATTATTATGATGATTTATTATTACGGCAATGGAAGCAGGCCCTCCCAGCGCACGACCCATTGGCCATTGTCGGGGAAGCCGGGCGCGTTGCGTTTGGGCGCACCGTCCCAGCCAGCGGCCATCATCGCCACTGCGGTGAGCAATCCGCCGTTGCCGGGCAGGTAGAGCGGTAGCGCATTACTATTCGCATCCCGCTGGAAATTATGACCGCTGGCGACGTAATGGTTTTTCGGCGTGTCGAGCAGCAGCGCATCAATGGCACGTTCCGGATCGCCGAGTCGCGCGGCACACATGGCAAGCGCGGGGTAATCCCAACCCCAGGTCGAGGGCCAGTTCCAGTTGGTCCAAATCCAGTCGAAAGTATTGCGCATCGTGGCCACGTCAATTCCTGGGCCGGGCAATACGCCATACGCATTGAGCACGGCCGGGTGGTCACTACGCCATTTGGAGTTGGTGTAGGTGTCGGGCAGGCTTTCGGCGAACAGGTACTTGCCGTCTTGAATGGTGGGCGAGGAGAGATGCTGCAAAACCTTGTCCCAATTTTCATCGCGCGGCAGGCCCAGGCGCACGCGCCACTGCTGCGCGGTTTCCAGGCCCCAGTGCCAATAAACAAGCTCGTAAGTGGGATTAAACAATTCGGATTTTGGGGCCAAGTCCTCCTGCGCTTCATTCATGGGCGGGCCGAGTTCGTAGCGTTGCTTGGCCTCGTCCCACCACGCATAGGAGCACATGAAATTGGCGGTGGCGAAAATCACGTCCTTGAATTTTTCCAGCGTAGCTTTGTCCGGATGGGCGCGATAGTCCAGCTCGGCAAGGTAAATCGGAGCTGGCTCCTGCCAGATGAGGAACGCGCCGACGGAAGAGGGCGTGTCTATGCCGCTTGGGTCAGTCATCTTGGGCCAGCGCGCGCCGTCGTAGCCCTGGCGTTTGGCATTGGCGGTGGCCTGCGGCAAAATGCGCTGGTAGTAATCGAGGCTGTTTTCCAGCAGCGGCGCGCGGCCCCAGAGCGCAAAATGGGCATCGTGCCACCAATACATCTCCATGTGAAATTTGCCGTACCAGCTGTTAAGGGTGAGCCCCGTTTCCGCTGGGGGATTTTTGCCCGTGGACTGGATTGCCGTCAGATATTCCGAAAGCACAATACGCCGTTCGAGTTCATTCCAGCGCGGGTCTTTGCTCTGCGACAAATCAATCGCCCCGCCGGTGCTCCAGAAGTTGGTCCAATGTTTCTGGGCGACGGATTTTGCGGAAGTGAAAAGCAATGGCGGATTTCCTGGTAAATCCACTGGGGTGGGTGCGTTCTGAAAATCTACGAGAAAATCAAAGGCGAAGGCGTCACTAGGTGGGACGAAGAGCACTTGATGATTGGCGGGTTCTTGAATGGTGCCATTGGCGCAACAAGTGATTACCGTGTATTGGGTATCGTCCAGTTTTCGAGTGAAAGTCGCACTGGGCGGCGGGCGGCTGTTTACCGAAGATGCCGGCATTGTTTTGCCGTCGTGTAATACATCATCCGTGTTCAAGAGCGTAGTGCTGTGTGCATTGGGTTTGGTCCAGTCGGAACCGCTTTCATTGGCACTTGCATAGGGAAATCGAATCTGAATTTTAAGCTGATTTGTTTTTATGAGAGGAGATTCAACATGTACTGCAATTGCGTCGCGTTGGGGGTTGCAAACCGTTTGCACATCCACCCCCTGCCTATCGAAGATAAAATGGCTATGCAGCACGCCGTTCCACATATCCAAGGTTTGTTCGACGCCGGTAATATCTGTGATTTGTGCGGGCGTGCCGTCGGCCTTGGTCAGCACGAAGCCAATTTGTCCGAGGTTGAAGCGTTGCGGGTTTTCGCGCAGATAATCACTGGAAGGGTCGCGGATTTGGTCGGCGTAGCCCACCGGGCGGCCATGCGCGTCGTAATTTTTATAGGCAAAGGTATCCATCGAATAGCTCTGCGGGTTGGGGAAACTATGCCAACCCCAGTCGGACATCGTACAGAGCGGAAACGTCTTCGCATAGGCGTCGGGAAAAGTTTGCAGGCCGGTGGCGTCAGCGGTGAAACAGAATTCGCCATTGCCGACGGAAAGCGGCGAGCGCACGTCGAACTCGTGCAGCACGGGATTATGCCGTGTCACCAACGCTTGGCGGTCAATGGGCGGGGCATCGGCAGCCAAGACGGCCGAAAACATCGAACATCCAACGAGGAACATCGAACATCCCATGCTCGGCAAAGAACGGCTAACGGGATTTGAGGCAAAAAAGGACTTATGCTTCATGGGGGTAGTATGTTGAGCGTTCGAAGCTGGGGGTTTATTTCAAGGTGACATCCCACACACGGGAAAAGCGGGATTTTCCGGCTGGGCCTTCAATGTCGAGCACGACGATGTAATTGCCCGGTGCCGCATAGGTATGTTGCGGGTTTTGCTCGGTGGAAGATGTTTTATCGCCAAAATCCCAGTGCCAAGAAGTTATCTGGCCGATGGATTGGTCTTGGAAGGAGACGAGGCGCTT
>DATHOB010000352.1:0-2424 GCA_035485355.1 Opitutales bacterium
AACCGCCGCCACGATGGCTGGAAGCCGCGAGAAAAACAACCCTAAGATGCGTCCTAACCGCAATTTAGGAACGAATCGACTATTTATCCCTAGCCTAGACGAACCCCAAAAAGCGGCTTCTATCCTATTCAATTAAGGCGAAGCGGTCGCGGCTTTGGCTGGGTCGGCGGAATTGGCCGCAGCGGGGGCGGTGGTGGCCACTTTGCTGGTGGCGTCGGGCAACAGGTTGTCGAAGCGTAGCCAATCGACCATGATGCGGGCGCTTTCGCGCAACTGCACGTCGAAGTTCAGCGGAACGTCGGCCGGGTCGCCATCGTCGATCTTGGCCATGTCCTCAGCGCGGATTTTGGGGGTGCCATCGTCTTGTGCCTTGGCGGCGTCGAGCTCGATGTCCATGGTTTTGTAATCCACTTTTTTGGAGAGGGCTTCGAGGCCGGCGCGGAGCTCGTCGCGAATCGCAATGTCATTGCGGCGTTCGGCCATACGGGCGTCAAAATTGAGCGTGAACACCTTCTCGTCTTCGCGGGCCTTTTCCCAGGCGACGCGCTTTTGGAGCAGGGCCATCTCGTCGAGGCTGGTGAGGCGACTGTCGCTGGCGGTGTGGAGCTTGCTTACGAGACTGTCGTCCACCAGGGAGCTGCGCCAGGGGCCTTCACCCGACAGAGTGAGCGGAAGGGCGGGCACGCTGTCCCACGGGAGGGCGTTTTTCAAATCGCCTTCGCCGATGGGGAGAAAATCGATGTCGGAGGGCAGCGCAATGTCCGCTTTGACGCCACGGGACTGAACGGAATTGCCGTCGGGCAAATACCATTTTTCCATGGTGATTTTGGCGGCGCCTTTCTCCGTGGGTTCACGCATATTGGAGAAGCTGTACATCTGCTGCACGGTGCCCTTGCCGTGGGTGGTAATGTCACCCACAATGAGCGCGCGGCGATAGTCCTGCATCGCGCCGGCAAAAATCTCCGTGGCAGAGGCGCTTTGCTTGGATTCGAGAATTTCCACCGGGCCATCCCAGAGCGGGGTGGCGGAATCACTCTTCATCGGAAGAACGAAGCCGTTAACCGTGCGCACACCCAAAATGGGCGAAGGGGGAATAAAGAGACCGGCGAGGTCAATCGCCTCGTTGAGGAAACCGCCGCCGTTGTTGCGCACGTCGAGCACGAGACCGCGTACCCCGGCGTCCTTGAGCTTGCCGATCAATTCGCGCACGTCCTGCGTGGTGCTGAATTTGTCCCCCGGGTTAACCTTGCCGTAGAAAGCGGGCAAATCGATGACACCGATCGGAATCATGGCATCGCCTTGCGGAACGTTAATGATGTGCGCTTGGGCGAGGGCGGTGGTGACGGAAATCTTTTTGCGCACCAAAGTAACAACTTTGGCGTCAGCTTCCGAACCATTGGAGGGAACGATCTTAAGGCGCACTTCAGAACCTTCCGCGCCACGGATGAGACTCACCGTTTTATTTAGTTTGATACCATCGACATCCACCATTTCGCCATCGCCCTGGCCGACGGCGACGATTTTGTCTCCTGACTGAATTTGCTTCGATTCTTTCGCGGGGCCGCCGGGAACCAAGTCCTCGACGACGCAATAGTCATCCTTGTCCTCCAACACGGCGCCGATGCCGATGAGCACGTTGCTCATCTGCGTATCGAAGCCTTCCAGGCCGTTTTCGGTGAAAAAGGTGCTATGGGGGTCATACTGGCCAGCGAGAGTGTTGAGGAAAACGTCCTGCACTTCGAGGGCGTCAGTCTCGTCCACCGTCTTCAGCATGGTATTGTAGCGCTTGCGGATTTCGTCCTTCGCGGCGGTGACTTTTTCGGCAAATGTCTTGGGTGCGGCGGGTTTGGCATCAGCCGAAGTGCTGGCATCAGCGGGGGCGATCTTGTCCGCAGCGGATTTATAAGCAGCAGCCGGGGTGGCGGTGTCAGCAGCAGGTGGGTTGGCGGCGTCGGCGGCTTTTTTGTTGGCAATATCAATTTCGCGGGTCTCGGCAGCTAGCAACTCGCTGATCAAGTCATAGCGGATTTGCTTGCTCCACAGGTCGTCCGCCTCGGCGGTGGTTTTGGGCCACTCGGCGTCAGTGCGGTCGGGCGCAAAAGTATCCTTGGATTGCAGGTCAATGTCGCCGTCGAGGTATTTGTTGATCCAGTCCACGCGGGCGTGGAAGTCCTGCCGAAATTGCTTGAAAATATCGTAGGCCGGGGAGAGGTCGCCGAGCATTTCCACATCCTGGACGAGTTCGGGCGAATATTTATCCTGAAAGGCGGTGACATCGCTTTGGAGCAACATCAGGTGGCGGGCGTCGAGGTTGGCCATGTACGCGCGCAGGAGGGCGCGTTGGTCCAATTGCGCCATCTTGATCTTCGAGTAGTGAAAGTTCTCCAAATAGGCCACGGTCGAGCGAGTTTCCTTCCGCATCTC
>DATHOB010000353.1:0-15665 GCA_035485355.1 Opitutales bacterium
CTGCAAGGTTTAGGCTAAACCAGATCGTTGCCACGCCCAATGCCCTGTCATCAATACCTAATGGAGAAATCCAGATGGCCTTGTCCCTCCACTTGTCAGGCGATTGGGGTGAGGTGTGCGCCGAAGACCATGCTGCCAATGAGCGTGCCTTGGTTGACGGCTCCCGTCTATTCTCTGCATATCGCAGCAAGGCAGGTCAGAAGTTCTGGATAATCACCGAAGCAGATCGAGCCGTTACGACGATTCTGCTCCCGGAAGACTATTGAAGTCTTCCCACCTCCTTTCGCAAGAAAGGAGGTTTTGTTATGCATAACATGTGCGTAGGGCACGCCCCCTATAAGTCATTTATTTCGATACTTGCAGTATGTCGCAGGACTAAGTAATCACACGGTCACTATGTTCATATCCAAGCGTCAGTCGGACAACGTCTTTTCGCACTGGATTGCTCCATTGGACAATTTCCAGTTTTCTACTCAGGAGTTTTACGACGAGGTTGAAAAGGAACTGGCCGCACGGCAGGTTCCGGGATTGAAAATCTCTCGCGTAGATTTCTTTGAAGGCAGCGTGCTGTCAGACAAGCGAACGTATCTTCGTCTGGCCCGCGAGCGTTACGCCTTTGATGTCTGCGCCGCACCGTTTGGTCGCGAGTATTTCTTTTCAGTGCGGCTTGTGGAAAAGCCGCGTTTAGGCTTATTGGCATTATTGGCGATATGCGTTCTACTTGCCTTTCTGTCTTGGCTCATTGGCCATATCGGAATTAACGCATTGGGCCTAGCGGTTTTGGCAGCATTGGCCTACTTTGGATATTGGATTTTCCGCACGACTCCTACAGAAGGTGAGATTAAGGAATCAAATAGCCCCGGAAAGCGGCCAGTCATGCCTGATCTACAAAGTCTTTTGCTCGACAATACAGTTATCGGCGCATGGTACGATCGCTTTCGCAAAGACACATATTTTCGGCACGACACACGTTTGATGTATCTCACAGTCATCGCCGAAATCGTTAAAATGAAGGTGGATGAAGTAACCGCTGCTAAAGGCGTGAAGCTTATTCGCAGTTATGAATACAGTCCAATTCTTGGCGAACTTTACAAAACGGCGACAGTAAAGCCCAACGCCGAACACGCGACCGTGTAACCCAATGTCGCGACTTGACGAAGAATTGAGCGCGAAGTTCCACCGCTGGGAGGAAAGTGCTCGCGGCTGGCAAGTGTATCCCCATCCAGTTGCACCGGAACCGTTGTTTGTTCCATTTCCGAATGCCGATTTTTTTCAAAAGCCGGTAATTGATGACGGTCGCAGGCCAGGTCTGATTAGTTCGTTAAAAAACAAGTTTTCTGGTGGAAAGAACAAATATGCAACCCCGGCGAATACCGAAGAAGCATCAGAGCCCAAAATTCTTGAACGTGGAGATTTAGTCGAATTGACGCTAAATTTGCCCAAGGACTTTGAGGCGAAACCGCAGGAGTTTGCACAATTCCTTTCCAGCCTCACACGCCTTGCGGAACCTGTTGCATTTGAATTACTCGCCACATCGACCCACATCACCGCGCAATTGGTTGTCAGCCCGACAGACGAAATCCGAGTAAAACAGCAAATTCGCGCCTTCTTTCCCGAGGTTGTGTGCATGTCCACTAAGGGAACTCTTGAAGTGGCCCTCGATGCAACCGACGCGGGCGCAATTGCTGTGATCGAATTTGGTCTCGCCCGCGAAGCCGTCCTGCCACTCGCCAATGTTGACCATGATCTTTGCGTGGCGTTGATCGGGGCAATGAGCGATCTTGCCAAAGGGGAACTCGCCCTTTACCAAGTGCTCTTTCAACCAACGAAAGAACCCTGGGCTGAAAACCTTCTTCGCTCTGTTACCAACTCTTCTGGAGATGCCTTTTTCGTCAACGGAAAAGAATTGGTTACCGCCACAAGACAAAAGACTTCGCGTCCACTTTATGGAATGGTTGTTCGCGTAGCTGCGTGCGCCCAAAATTTTGACCGGGTCATGGATATTGGCCGCAGCGTGGCTGGTGCATTGAGTGCCTTTGCCGACCCAAATGGCAATGAGTTGATTCCTCTGATCAACCACAACTACCCATTGGAGGCGCATATTGAGGACATGCTTCGCCGCCAGTCGCGCCGTAGCGGAATGCTTCTCAATGCCGACGAACTGATCAGTTTTGTGCGCTTCCCCACCGAAGCGGTTTCCTCTTCGAAGTTTCGCCGACAGACACAGAAGACCAAGCGCGCGCCAGCCATCACGACGGCGGCGGAAGGTCTTGTGCTTGGCACAAATGCTCATGCCGGCGAAACACACACCGTTGTTATCGCGCCCGAACAGCGTGTCCGCCATACCCACCTGATTGGCGCTTCAGGAACCGGCAAGAGCACTCTGCTCTTCAATATGATCCGGCAGGATATTGAAAACGGCCAGGGCATAGGCGTGCTCGATCCTCACGGCGACCTGATCGAAAGCATCCTTGGCATCATTCCCCAAAACCGTATTGACGATGTAGTGTTGCTCGATCCCGCTGATGAAAATTTTATCGTTGGATTCAACATTCTCTCAGCGCACTCGGATTGGGAAAAGAATCTTTTAGCGTCAGACCTTGTTTCCGTATTTCGCCGCCTGTCCACAAGCTGGGGCGACCAGATGGGCAGTGTTTTATCAAATGCCGTGCGTGCATTTCTCGAAAGCGAACGCGGCGGGACGCTCGCAGACTTGCAACGGTTTCTGTTGGAACCCGGAGTGCGAGAACAATTTCTTGCGACCGTGCGCGATGAAGGCGTGGTCTATTACTGGCGCAAGGGCTTCCCTCAGCTTGGAGGCAATAAATCTATCGGGCCGATCCTAACTCGGCTCGACACTTTCCTTGGCCCGAAGCCGATCCGCTACATGGTATCGCAGCGAGAGAACCGGCTAAATTTCGGTGACATCATGGATAGCGGCAAAATCTTCCTCACCAAACTTTCGCAAGGAGCCATCGGCCAAGAGAATGCCTATTTGCTTGGTTCGTTGCTCGTCATCAAATTCCAGCAACTTGCCATCGCCCGCCAGCGACAGGAAGCTGCCGCGCGACGTGACTTTTGGCTTTATCTTGATGAGTTCCAAAATTTCATCACTCCCTCGATGGCGGAAATTTTGACTGGCGCACGCAAGTATCGGCTCGGCCTCACGCTCGCCCACCAAGACTTGCGCCAGTTGCAGCGTGATCCCGAAGTCGCCAGTGCCGTGCTGGGCAGCACAGGCACGCGGATTTGTTTCCGCGTTGGCGACCAGGACGCGCGACCGTTGGAAAGTGGCTTTTCATCTTTTGAGGCCCGCGACTTGCAAAATCTCGACACTGGGCAAGCGATTTGCCGCGTTGAGCGGAGTGATTTCGATTTCAACCTCAGCGTTCCGTTGCCGGAACCTCCCGATGCCCAGATCGCAGCCGCACGCCGCTGTGAAGTTATCGCCACATCTCGAAAAAAATACGCAACTCCCCGCGCGGAAGTGGAAGCCGCCCTCTCCGCCTCACAGCCATCGGCTCCGCTGGCGGCGTCCACCACCACGACGCCCGAAGAGTGGCCAAAGACCGCCAAGCCAGCAGGCCCGGCAGGGGCAACTGACGCGGCTCCTCCCGTTGCCCCAGCCCTGCCCGCCCCAGCGGCTTCCCAGTCTCCACGAGTTAAGGAAGAAAAAATGGTTGCGCCACCAGCAGACCTCGGACGCGGCGGCAAACAACATCAGGCGATTCAACTGCGCATCAAAGATGCTGCCGAAGCACTCGGCTTCCGGGTGGTAATTGAAAAGCAGATACTCGACGGCGCGGGCAGCGTGGACTTGGTTTTAGAACGCGACGGGGCTGCAGTAGCGTGCGAAATAACTATCACCACAACTGTTGACCACGAAGTCGGTAATGTCTCCAAGTGTGTGAAGGCAGGCTTCACCAAGATCGCCGTCATCAGCGTCAGCGAAGACAAGCTCGCCAAGGTGAAAGGAGCAGTGATGAATAGTCTTGGCTCTGAAGTGGCAATGCGTGTCACCTATTTTTTACCGGATGAATTTATTTCGATGCTTAAGGATTTACCGCCACCAAAATCCATCCAATCGCCCTCGGCAAGTGTAAGGAAAAGCCGTGGCTACACCGTAAATACAACTTACACAAAGCTCTCGCCCGAGGAATCCAAGGCTCGCGAAATCGCAATGATTAAATTGATCGCAGAATCCATGAAAAAGGCGAAACCAGGCAAACCCCACAACCCCTAGCCACTTGTCCACTCTCTCACCCAATGAATTACTACTACCGCGACAACCAAGGCCTAGAAGTTGATTCGTTGCCCAAGTCCGAATTGTCACAACTGCGGCAAGCCATCCAATGCTTAGTTGAAGTCTTACAAAAGCAAAAACTCCCCGTTCCAGTCGAAAACCAGCATTACAAGCGGGTAAACATTCAAGTCCGGGTCCCGTCGGAGGGGTGACCTTTTCGCAGGTTGCACAAGTGCCCCAAAAGTAGTAAGGTTACGCCATGCAAAAATTAACCGCAGTCATATATCCCGACGCCGAGAGCGATTGGTTGGTTGCATACAATCCAGAGACCGGCACCACGACGCAGGGAAAGACCGAGGCGGAGGCTTTGGCCAACTTGAAGGAGGCCACCGGCCTTTACTTGGAGGAATTCCCGTTGCCCGCAAAGCAGCGCACCATCTTGAAGACCTTTAAGGTCGAGCCAGCCCATGCCTAAACTACCCTCGGTCTCCGGGGCCGAGGCGGTTAAGGCTCTGGCGCGGCTGGGGTTTGTGCACCTTCGCCAGAAAGGCAGTCACGCCATTTTGCGCCGAGGCTCCCAAGGTTGCGTTGTGCCGATGCACCGTGAAATCAGCCAAGGCACCTTGCGGGGAGTCTTAAAACAAGCCGGTGTCACTGACGAAGAGTTCAAAGAGAATCTTTGAGTCAGTCAGCCCTTCCTTTAGGAGGGGCTTTTTTATTGGTTGTTTCCACGAAGGCCACAAAGTCGGCATCGTAAAACTTCCGCAGTTTTTGCCAAACCGATTGCGGTATGGGTAGATCAAAAAATTGTTGAATGTCAGACGCTAAACCTTCCGCCTTCATAAGCACCCCGGCTTTGATGGCTTTGAAGGATGCGTTCAAATGTAGGATTAAAAAGCCCACGAAGCGGGACTCATCGCCCGTCATTGGATTTTTCGCCAAGTCAATTTTTGGTTCCAACACACGAGAGAGTTTTGGTTCCTCGAATAACATTTTCCATATATCCCGATGCTGGCCAGTAAGGTTCAAGAGGTTGGCAACCCGCTGCGCATCCGTATCCTTGTGCAAAGACAATCCCGCAAAAAAAAGTCCGCCGACGATACCGACCGTTTGCAACAGATCAAACCAGTGAATTGCGAGCCAACTTAAAAGAAACATCCCGCTAGTATAGCGTGGACGGCAGGCGTCGGCAAAAGTTAGAGCGTGTTCGGAATGTCTGACTTCGCCAAAACCAAGGTCTTGCGCGGGAGCAAAACCACGCGCTCATCCGGCCCGCAGCCCACGGTAGGGGGAAGGAGGTCAACGGATTCATTGGTAATGTCTTTGCCAATGACGGCAAAGTCCCCCGAGTCGAGGGCGAGTATGTCCGGGCATCCGCTCAAGTTCGCGGTGCGTTGACCGTTGGCATGGGGGTCGGGGCCGAGGCGATGGAGGAATTTCATAATCGCCGATTACGCCCTATTGTGCCGTAACTGTCAAGCCCGATTTGCGGCATAATAGGCCGTGACTAAATCCCCCTTGCTATCGCGCCAGCTCAAGATTTTTGGCGCAAATATCCGCCGAGAACGGGTTGCCCGTGGAGTGACACAGGAAGCACTGGCCGAAGCCGTGGATTTGAACATCCGTACCGTGCAAAAGATTGAAGCCGGACAGACAAACATTCTGATCACCACCGCGTTGCGAATACAGGGAGCGCTCAGATGCCCGTGGGAGTCGCTATTTCCGAAGTAATTCTGTGCCACTTGCACGACATTCGTTGGCGTGATACTCTATGGTCATGTCAAAAAGTGCATACCGGGAACGTATATACTGCGAGCGTGGAGACAGAGATGCTTGGAAATGCCTCTGTGGGAACACCCCCGTTGGAGATGGCTTTTACCCTTGCGACAAGACTGGCAACGAAGTGGAGCCGACTGGTGAAAAATGGACTACTGGAAACTACGTCTGTGCAAAATGCAGGAGAGTAATAGACCCGGATACCTTGGAGGTTATCGCACGGTTTCCCGTCTTGAAACTTATTCCAGTGGCCAACTAATCAGATTCAGCGAAGTGAAATTCCGAAATTATCCGGAGCGCCTGCGCTTCTTTTTCGTGAGCCGATAAAATGGCCCCTCTACCGCATAATCGGAGCATGCTTCAATTATTCGCTTTCTCAAACTACCCAAGCGCTGCTCAGGATTTTCCTCTGCTAATTGCACACTCGGGCGGGTGACGCCTAATTCAGCCGCAATCTGAATTTTTGTTTTTCCAGCTTTCAAGCGACATTCCTTTGCGATAGACGGAAGGGCGCTTTCGGGTATGAATTTAGATGCCATAAAAATGTGCTTGAAAGTTAGTAACTGGCTAACTAAAACCTTGCCTCCGGTTACTAACCTCGCTTGTCTAATGCCATGAAAGCGCCTCTCCAATCCCCCGCAATCAAAAAAGAGGTTGGTATCTGGATTCGTGTCAGCACCGAAGACCAGGCACGAGGCGACAGCCCCAAGCATCATGAAACGCGTGCCCGCGCTTATGCAGAGTCGCGTGACTGGATTGTGCGCGAGGTCTATGACCTTGCCGGAGTCAGCGGCAAAAGTATCGCCGACCACCCGGAAACCAAGCGCATGATGGAGGACGTGCGCACCGGACGCATCCAAGCTTTGGTGTTTTCCAAACTGGCCCGCCTCGCGCGCAACACCCGCGAACTTTTGGACTTCGCCGATTTCTTTCAAAAGCAAGGAGCGGACTTAATTTCTTTGCAAGAGTCCATTGACACGAGCACCCCTGCCGGGCGCTTATTCTATACCATGATTGCGGCCATGGCCCAATGGGAACGCGAGGAAATCGCCGACCGGGTCCGAGCCACAGTTCATTTGCGCGCCCAATCGGGTAAACCGATAACAGGCCGGTTGGCTTTTGGATACTACTATCACGAAGGCAAAATCCAGCCCCATCCCGACGAGGCACCCGTTCGCAAACTTATCTATGAATTATTCGCCGAGCATGGGCGCAAAAAGAGGGTGGCGCGATTGCTCAATGAGCGCGGCCTTCGCACTCGCGCCGGGAAGTTGTTCACGGATTCCACTCTGGATTATTTGATCCGCGACCCCGCCGCGAAAGGCGAATACCAAGCCAACTATACCCGAATGGTTGCTAACAACAAAGTCAGGGGCCAGAAGCCGGAACATGAATGGGTTGTTACCCAAGTGGAACCCATTGTTAGCAAAGAACTTTGGGAGCAGTGCAACAATCTTTTGGATAACCGTAAAGCTTCCTTGACCCGGCGACCGGGAGCAAAAGCCCTGCATCCTTTCGCAGGCTACGTTATTTGCCAATGTGGAACGAAGATGTATGTGGGGGCCAGGACGCCTAAATATGTCTGTGAAAAATGCCGCACCAAAATCCCCATTATTGACCTGGATGCACTTTTCCATGAGCAACTAGCCGGTTATCTCATGTCACCAGAAAAAGCCGCCGAATATGTTAACTCTGCCGGACAATTCATTGCGGATAAAGTCGCCTTACTCGAATCCCTCAATACGGAACTTCGTAAGGTAAAGGAGGAAGGCGAGAAAGTCTTTCAACTCTACTATGATGGTGGCCTGACCGCCGAACAGTTCAAGGTCAAGTATACGCCCATAGACACCCGCCGTGGTCAGCTTGAAGAGGAGATACCCAAAGCCGAGGCACAGGTTGCCGCTGCCAAGGTGGATGGCCTTAGTGCCGAACAAATCATCGCCGACGGTCGCAACGTCCATAACCGCTGGCCGTTAATGACCCCAGACGAGAAGCGCCATATAGTCGAATTGCTCGTAAACCAGATCATCGTGAAGCCAGACGAAATTGACATAAACCTTTGCTACAAACCTAGTTTTGAAGAATTCACAAAAAGGCAACGCAGGGAATGAACTATCATTCCTTGAAGATGCTCAGCCTCCTGGCGGGCGCTGCCGTTCTCGGCAACCTGTCAGTGCAAGCGCAAGACAAGGCGACGCTGGATCTGTTGGTGAAAAAGAACGTCATCACCCAGGACGAAGCGAACGCCTTGGCCAAATCCTCCGGCGATCCCGCCGTGGTTGCCGGCCCCAAAGTCTCCGATGTCAAAGGCCTTAAAATCGAAGGCATGGTCCAGGCCCAATATGACGGGCTGACCTCGCACGACAATAATCCCACCGCCGGAGTTTCCAATCCGCCGGCCTCCAACGAATTCCTGCTCCGCCGCGTTTATCTCGGCGCCATTGCCGACCTCGGCAACGGCTGGGGTGGCGAAGTGTTGATGGACTTTGCTGGCACCACTGGTGCCAACGAACCGGCTGGCGGCCCGGGCGCTGCGGCTCCCGCGGGTGCTGGGGTTACGAACCAAGCCATTGGCCAGAACCTCTTTGAAAAAGTCATCATCACCAAGAAACTCGATGATTGGAATGCGCTGTTGACCCTGGGTTACCGCAAGGTGGACTTCACGCAGGAAGAAATGACTTCCTCGTCCAACTTGAAAGTCGTTGAGCGTTCCGTCGTCAGCCGCTACTTCGACGAATCCTACGGCACGGACGACAGCCGCCGCCTCGGCTTCGCGAATCGCCACACCGGCATTTACTTCAACGGCACGTTGCCCTCGGTGCTCGATGGCTTTTATTACAGCGCCGCGGTGACCGATGGCTCGCAGAACTCGAACATCCAATACACCAACGCTGGCGGCTACGACAAGTTTGCCGGCTGGGCCGCGCTGGGTGAGAAGAACACGATTGGCGACGTCAAATATGATGTCGGCATCAACTTCGGCTACACCGGCGACCAAAACAGCTTGAACGGGCCGAACCAGGACAATTCCGAATGGGGCTATAATCCCTATGTCAGACTCGATGTCGGCAACTTTGAGTTGGCGGCCGAGTTTGAACAAGTCACAGTGGATGAAGGCAAGTTGATCGCCCCCGGAGCGGTGACAAACGCCAACACCGCCACGGCGATGCCCTATGGCTATCAAGCCACGCTCTCGTACAAGTTTAACGACAATTGGGAAATCGTGGGCCGCTACGCCTACTTGGACACCAATGGTCGCGGCACCAACATCAGCGACGTCGCTCGCGATGCCGACAACACCACCGATGGTGGCGGCTCGACGAACTTCTACAACGATGTGGATTCGTTCTACGCCGGTGTGAACTACTACTTCATCGGCACCAGCGTGAAACTGTCGGTTGGTTATGAGTATGACCAATTCAAGGATCGCCAGGTTGGCGCGCTCGGCACCGCCTTCAATGCGGGCAGCACGAACGTGCAAGGTCTGCGCGCCCAGCTCCAGCTGCAGTTCTAAGCACTCGCAGATTTGTTATCGTTGACTGGTTTGGACCGCCCGGTGGCTTCGGCTGCCGGGCGGTCTTTTTTTGCCTCCATCAGCCATAATTCACTTTTCACACTCCATCCTTCACATTTCCCCTTCTACCTCCTACCTTCTCCCTGTCACCTTTCGGCTCTTCCCCTCCCTTGTCCTCCTGGTTCCCCAAACGAAAGCGCTGGCGGCTGCTGGGTATTTACCTGGCGCTGCTTGCTTTGTCGCATTTGTGGCTCTGGCTGGTGCCGCCTTTGGCCCATCCGCAACCCGGCCAACAGTCGGTCGTGGTGTATGTTTCCGGCGAAGAGGGAACAGTGCCGGTGACGATGTATTTTTGGGATTTGGCGCCCCCGGGCAAACCCAACGCCCCAGTGCTCCTGCTTTTGCATGGTAGCGTCGTCAGCGCTCACGGTCGGGATGCTTTGATCAAATCGCTCGCGCAAGACTTCCGCCTCGTGGTGCCGGATTTACCCGGCTTTGGCGCCTCCGCCGGTCTGCCTTTGCCGGACTACTCACCCAAAAATTATGCCGAGCAGCTAACCGGGTTGCTCGACTCCCTGAACGTTCCCAAGGCGCATGTCGCCGCCTATGGCATGGGCGGGGCCGTGGCACTGGAGCTCGCCGATCTGTATCCGCAGCGCATGCAATCGCTCATTTTAATGGATTCCGTCGGCACTACGGAGTTCGAGTGGTTTGGCGAGAAGGGCATGAACAAGGCCATTTACGGCGCGCAACTGGGGCTCTTCAACACCGCGCACGCACTGCTCCCGCATTTCGGCTTCCTCGACACCGGCCCATTCACCCTCGCTTCCGCGCGCATTTACTGGGACGCGAGTCAGGAGCATATGCGCGATATGCTGAATAACTACAAGGGCCCGATGCTCATCGTCCATGCGCAGGACGACTTTGTCGCCACGCTGCAATCCGCGCAGGAAAATTACCGCCTGGTGCCGCAAAGCAACCTCATCACTTTTCCCGGCGGGCATTGGGCGGCTCAACACCAGCCAGATTTGATCGCCCCCGCCATTCGCGAATTTGTCGGCAAAGTGGCGCAGGGGCAGGCCCTTACCCGCGACACTGCGGACAAAACGCGTGTGCGTGCTGCCCGCCGCCCCGTCGAAAGAACCGGGCCGACCAGCCGCACTTACGAAGTAATGCTGCTCGCCATCCTGGCCGTGCTGACCCTCTTTGGCGAAGACGCCACCTGCATCGGCGCGGGCCTGCTAATCGCGCAAGGTGTGCTGGGGTATTGGGAGGTGATGGGCGCGTGCCTCACCGCCATTCTGGCGGGCAACTTGATGTATTACATCGTCGGCTGGTACTGCGGGGCACCGGCGCTGAAGCATCCGCTGTTTAGCTGGGCCATCAAGGAAAGCGATTTGCAACGCATGACGGCGCTCTATCGTCAGCGCGGCACCTGGATTGTGTTTGTGTCCCGCTTCGTTCCCGCCAGCCGCCTCCCGGTGTTCATGAGCGCCGGCATCCTGCGCTTTTCCTTTTGGCGCATGCTCGGCGCGCTCATCATTTCCAATTTATTGTTCACCCCTTTGTTTATTTGGACGGCGTCGCTTTTTGGCCAGGAGATGTTGAAACTGGTCGAGCACTACGAACGGGCTGCATTGCTGGTGTTGGTGGTGACGGTGTTGCTGCTGCTCGCCGCGTTGCACATTGTGCAGCCGCTCTGCACCTGGCGCGGGCGGCGGCTGTGGCGTGCGGCGTGGCGACAGATGATGCGGTGGCAATTATGGCCCGCCTGGCAGGTGCAGGCGCCGATGCTGTTCGATTTGTGGCGGCTGGCGCGCAAACACCATGGTTTTTTGGTTTTCACCTGCGCCAATCCCGGCCTGCCTTCGGGCGGTTTTGTCGGCGTGCCCAAAAGCACCTATTTGCGCGCCTTGGATAATTCCAGTGCTTCCTTGCCACCCTGGACGGTCTTTCCCGCCGCGCCGTCGGATTCCCGTTCCGAGGCGGAAGAACGCGCCACGGACCTCGAAGCGTGGATGGACAAGCAAGGGCTGGTGTGGCCTATCGTGCTCAAACGCGATGTGGGCGGGGTGGGGCGCGGAGTATTTGTCTGCCGCCGGCATTCGGACGCCCGGCGTTTCTTCCGCGCCAATCTGGGCGCGGTACTCGCCCAGAATTATGTTTTCGGCCCAGAATTTTCCATTTGGTTCGCGCGCGAACCGGGCGCGGACTCCGTGCGCATTCTCGCCATTTCCGAGGCGCAGTTCCCGACGGTAATCGGCGATGGCAAACGCAATTTGGACCGGCTCATTCTGTCCGACGACCGCGCTCTGTGCAGCGCGCGGGTCTTCCTTGCCAAACACGCCGCGCGCCTGGCCGATATTCCCTTGCCCGGGGCCATCGTCGTGCTTTCGGAAGTTGCCCAGCGTTGCGATGGCGCCTACGCGCTCGACGCCACCGCCGAACTCTCCACGCCGGAATTGACTGCGGCGGTGGACGCCTTGAGCCGCCAAGTCGGCGAATTTCATTTCGGTCGCTTCACCGTACGTTGCCCGGATCGGGCGGATTTCCGCGCGGGGAAAAATTGGCGAGTTCTCGGCGCCGCGGGCGTCAAGGCCGCCGGCTCCGCCATCCGCGACCCGCGCCGCACCATTCGCGAAGCCCACCTGCAAACGCGGCACCAATGGGAAATATGTTTCGCGATTGGCGCGGCCCACCTCGCGGCTGGCGCCCCGGTGCCAACGTGGCGCGATATCCTGCGCGATACCGTAAAAGCGCGGCTGGGTTGATTCAAGCATGCGTCCGCTCTCCATTCTCCTCGCCCCTTTTGGCAGTGAGGGCGACGTCCGCCCGACGCTTTGGCTGGCCAGCGGCCTCGCCGCGCGGGGGCATCGAGTTACTTTCATCATCACCCCTTATTACCGGCATTTGGTCGCAGCGCGCGGTTGGCGCGTGGTGGATATTGGCACTCAGGAGGAATTCACCCAGACGATGCGTGATCCGCGTCTGTGGCAGCCGCGCCGCGGTTCCGAATTAGTTATTGATCTGATGCTCGAATCATTGCCGCGCTACAACCAGGAATTGGATGGCCTTGGCGAGAAATTCGACCTCGTCATCGGCACTACCCTCGCGACCGGAGCATTCACTTGGGCGGAGAAAAAACGAATTCCCCGCCTCATGCTGCAATTGCAGCCGATGTGCCTGCGCGGGGCGGACGATTGCCCGTTGTTCCTCGAAAACTGGGAATGGCTTTGCCACGCACCCCGCTTCGTCAAACGCGCATTGTTTGCGCTGTTTGATTTTGCCGTGGCGCGGCAGGTGTTGCGTCCGGCCAATGCATATCGCGCGCAGGTGGGCTTGCCGGCGCTGCGTAGGGTTTACGAGGAATTTTGGAATGGAGCGGATGGCGTGGCCGCGCTTTTCCCGGATTGGTACGCCGCGCCCCAAGCCGAATGGCCGCAAAACGTCCGTCAATTTGGATTCCCGTTGGAACTGACTGTAAATCAATCTCGCGACCTGCCACTGAGCGCACCCCAATCCCTCGCCCCGGAGGTGGGAGATTTTCTCGCTGCCGGCTCGCCGCCGATTTTGTGGACGCATGGCTCGGCCAATATCCACACGGAGGCCTTTGCCACCGGAGCGCATGCGGCGACGGAACTACTCGGCGCGCGCGGAATCCTCGTCGGCCCGGCGGCGCGGGATTTTCCTCCCTCGGGCAATTTTTTATCTGCACGGTCGATGCCTTTTTCCCAAATATTTCCGCGTTGCCGCGCGGTCGTGCACCACGGCGGCATCGGCACTTCGGCGCAGGCGCTCGCGGAGGGTGTGCCGCAATTAATCGTCCCGCTGGCGCACGACCAGCCCGACAATGCCCGGCGGCTCGAGCGCCTGGGCGTCGCCGCGCACTTGAACTACCACGATTTCTCGGGTGCCGGCGCCGCAGCCAAATTGCGCGCGCTACTCGATAATCCCGCGACGCCCGGGCATTGCGTCCGGCTGCAACAAAAAATTTCCAGCGAAAATTTTCTGCCCGCGTTGTGCGATTGGGCCGAACAGTTGGCCGGAAACGCGTGCTAGTTTTTAGTTCTTGGTTTCAAGTTTCGCAATAAACAGATACATTCGAAATTGTTTGGAACTTTTATTGCGTGTGGGCAAACTAAGCACTAGATAACCAAGAACTAAAGCACTTCATCGTTTCATGTCCGCCTACCAAGCCAGCCTGCCGCCCAGTGGCGGGCGCTCACCATTGATGGCCACCTACCGGCCACCGTCGGTATTGCGGACGGATTGGATCAACCCCATGGCGATGCTGGCCCTGGCCTTGATTGGAGTATGCTTCATCAAATCTGCGCAAGCGCACTACCCCGGCGGGACGGACTGGCAGAAGCAAATGATGTGGTTGGTAATTGGCGCAGGCCTTTACTTCGCGGTTTCCGCAGTGGATTATCATTTGTGGATGAAGCACGCCTGGCTCGTCTACCTGGGGTGCATTGTGCTGCTTTTGCTATTGTGGACGCCGTTAGGCGCGGCCGGGTATGACCGTGCTCATGCCCGGCGCTGGCTGGGGTTAGGTTCATATACCATTCAACCGTCGGAGTTTGCGAAGATCGGCACCATTATCATGCTGTCCTTCTACCTGGATAAATGGAAATTGGGTGGGTTTCGCGCGTCGTTGGCCGTGCTGGGCAAATTGGGGGTCATTGTCGGCCTGCCTATGGTCTTGATTTTTTTACAACCGGACTTAGGCTCCAGTCTGGCCTTGTGCCCCACGGTGTTTGCCCTTCTTTACGTTTCCAATCTTTCCGCGCGATTTTTCGTCACGGTCTTTGGCCTGTTTTTGGCCGGCCTAATCGTGCTCAAGGTGGACACCAGTCGTTATGAAAACTTTGTGCAAACTTCGATGGTGCTGAATGGGAAAATCTCCGCCGACGAGTACAACAGTTTTCTGGAGTTACAGCATAAGGCGCAAATTGGCCTTATGGCGACGAACACGCGGAAGGTTCTGCTGGGCAATATGACCGTGTCGGATTATGACCAATTTTTGCAAACCAACCATCAGGACCCCGTGGCATTTCAGATTGTGCCGGGCTCTGATGGAAAGCAAATCGAAGTCCTCGACAAAGATGTCAAAAAAGATTTGTGGGCGAAATATTATCCCGCAGTCGAACCGTTTTACATCACTGGCCTTGGCGCTGAGGAAAAGCAGGTTCTGCAAGGCGCAATGTCCGTCGAACAATACGACAACTTTTTACAAGCCAACCACCAAACTCTCGAGAGCCGCCTGGGCACTTACCAGCAGCGTTCGTGGCTCCCGATCCCGCTGCATAATTACCAGCGCGACCGCATCGCGTCCTTTCTGGACTCGGACGGGGTAGACCCGAACGGCATTGGGGTGGCTTGGAATCAGAATCAATCGAAGATAGCGGTGGGCACCGGCGGTTTGACGGGCAAGGGTTACGAGCAAGGTACCCAGGCCCGCCTCGGCTACCTCCCACCGAAAGTAGCTACCAGTGACTTTATTATGGCCGTCTTCCTTGAGGAGACGGGTTTTATCGGCGGCCTGGCCGTGCTTGGCCTCTACGCCATCCTGTTGGGAAACACTTTGCGCATTGCCTGGCTCGCGCGGGAGCGGTTTGGTCAACTCCTCTGCGTGGGCGTGGCAGTGCTCTTTATGGTGCATGTGTTTGTGAACATCGGGATGGTGCAGGGGCTGGTGCCGGTCAAAGGGATTCCGCTGCCGCTCATGAGCTACGGCGGTTCCTTCGTCCTAAGTTGCTGCATTCTCATGGGATTGGTGCAAAGCGTTTACCGCCATTGCCGCGAGGCAGTCTGACGGCTCACGCATAACCCACTCCTTCACCCGATTTTCAATCTTACACATTCATCTTATGCCAGAACACGACTCTCCCTCCGCGGAATCCGCGGATGAAATTTACCACGGTCACGAATCCGCCGACGCTCCCGAGCGCCAGCGCCCCGCCCCCGCCAGCGGGCTTTCTCCGGAAGAACAAATGCGCCAGCCGCCTGAAGAGGCGGATCCCGAGCTGATTTCGACGGACGGCCTGCGCGACGACGCCCGCCTGCGCGCGAAAAAATCGCGCCCCATCCTCCAGCGCATCGTTAACGTTTTCAAAGGCGAGCCGAACCGCT
>DATHOB010000354.1:0-8810 GCA_035485355.1 Opitutales bacterium
AGCCGGGGGCCGGACCCGCGCCCGCCAAAAAAGTGGAACCGCCGCCAGAAGATGACACGAAGCTGCGCGAACCGCGCCCGCCAATCGTCTGCGTATTGGGCCATGTCAACCATGGTAAAACCACTTTGCTCGATGCCATCCGCAAGACGAACGTTGTCGCGGGTGAAGCGGGCGGCATCACGCAGCACACGGGCGCGTATCAAATCGAGCATAAAGACCACAAAATCACTTTCCTCGACACTCCGGGTCACGCGGCATTTTCGAAAATGCGTGAGCGCGGCGCGAACATCACTGACATTGCAGTGCTCGTGGTGGCGGCGGATGACGGCTTCATGCCGCAGACAGAGGAGGCGCTGAGTTTTGCGCAAAAGGCGGGCGTGCCGGTAATCGTGGCCATCAACAAGATGGATGCGAAGGGCGCGAACCTCGACCGCGTGAAGCAGGCCATGCAGCAGCATGGCATCACGTCGGAAGACTGGGGTGGCGAAACTTTGTGTGAGCCGGTTTCCGCGCTCAAGGGGCAGAATGTGGACAAGCTGCTCGATGCGATTTTATTGCAGGCCGAAGTTTTGGAATTGAAGGCCAACCCGAAGTGCCCGGCCGAAGGCGTGGTCATCGACTCACAAGTCGAGATGGGCCGCGGCGCCACGGCGACCGTTATTGTCGAAAAAGGCACGCTCAAGCCGGGCGACGCCCTGGTATGCGGGGCGCATTATTGCAAAGTGCGCGCGATGGTGAATGACCGGGGTGAGCCGCTAAAGTCGGTGCCCCCGGGCACGCCCGCGCGGTTGCTGGGCTGGTCCGGCGCGCCAGATGCTGGTGCGCAGTTCCACACGTGCAAGAATGATCGCGCGGCGAAAGCCGAAGCGGAAGCCGCGGAACGCGAATTGCGCCAGGTGTCGCATGCCGAAAATGTGGTTGAGCGCGTGGCAGATTTGAACGCGCTGTTGGCTGCGATCAAAGAGACGAAGCAAAAAGTTTTCCGCTGTGTCATCAAGGGTGATGTGCACGGCACGGTCGAGGCGCTCGAAGCGTGCCTCATGGACATCAAGAGCGAGAAAGTGCAGATGGAAATCGTCGCAGCGGATGTCGGCCCGGTCAGCCCGAACGATGTGATCATGGCCAGCGCAGCGGGCGCGGCGGTCATCGCGTTCAACGTGAAACTGGAAAATGGCGTGGCCTCGACGGCCAAGCACAAGGGCGTGCGCGTCATCCAGCACGATATTATTTACGAATTGCTCAACCAGGTGCGCGAGGCGATGGCGGAGCTGCTCGACCCGGAACTGCGCGAAAACAAAATCGGCGCGGCGGAAGTGCGCCAGGTGTTCCCGCTGGCGAAGGGCTTTGTCGCCGGTTGCATGGTCACCGAAGGCCGCGTGACGCGCGCGGGCCATGCGCGGATTTTGCGCAAGGGTGCGACGCTGTACACCGGCAAGGTGGACACGCTCAAGCGCTTCAAGGACGACGCAAGCGAAGTGCGCGCCGGGTTCGAATGCGGCCTGCATTTGGGCGGTTTTGAGGACTACCAGCCGGGCGATATCATCGAGTCCTTCGAAATTCTGCAAATGAAGGCGTCCCTCTAATCCATTCATCATCATCCGGAGCGCGGATTTTTCGCGCCCGGGAATTCACCACCCGCTTGTTCCATCCAAGCCCAGAAAAAATTTGCCCCAAAACGCGCCAGTGGGCGGTAGCGTGGCAAATGATTCGCGGCTCCTAATCCCCCCCCCATGTCGCGCGTTGTCCGCATCAATGAACTGCTCCTGCGCGAGCTGAGCGATTTGCTGCACACGCGCTTTCGCGAGCGGGCGGTGGGCATCACGGTTACAGAAGTGGATGTGACACCCGACCTGCGGACGGCGCGGGTTTATTATTCGGTGCTCGGCGACGCAATGGCAAAGCATGATGCGGCGGAATTTTTCTCGGAAGTGAAGGGCGAGCTGCGCACGCGCGTCTTCAAAAAAGTGACGCTCAAATACACCCCGGCGCTGAGCTTCCACTTCGACGACTCGACGGTGCGCGGCAACCGCACTCTGGCGATACTCGACGAATTGGATGCCCAAGGGGAATTCAAAAAAGAATCCAAGGAGGAGCAATAATTTCCGCCATGTATTTTTCATCCCAATCTTCTGCTTTTCGCGCAATAGTGGACGGCCTGCGGGGAAAACCCGTGGCCGTGTTGGGCCATATGCGCCCGGACGGCGATTGCATTGGCTCGCAAGTGGCGATGACGCGCGTGTTGCGCGCCCAAGGCGTTGATGCGGTGGCGGTGAATCAGGATCCGGTGCCGCGCCTGCTGGCCGAATTTGTCGGCGACACGCCTTGGCGGCGCGCGGCGGATTTTGTACCCACGCCGGGCACTCTGGCCGTGTGTGTGGATTGCGCTGACATTACACGCATCGGTCCGCGTTTGCGGGAGCTTTTTCCGAAGCCGTTTCTAGCTGTGGACCATCACGTGTCCAACGATAACTTTGCCCTAAATAATTTTGTGCTGCCGGCCACGTCGGCCACCGCCGAGGTGTTGGCGGGGTTTTTCTTTGACACGAAATTGCCGGTGGATGCGGTGACGGCGCAGGCGCTTTACCTCGGCATCGCGACGGACACGGGGCAGTTTCGCTTCCCTTCGACCTCGCCGCAAGTATTTGGCATTTGCGGAGAATTGATGACCCATGGCGCCGACCCCGGCACGGCGGCGCGGCTGCTCTATGAGCGCGAAACCGTGGGCAAGACGCGGTTGCTGCAGGCATTTCTTAATTCTCTACGCGAGGAATTCGACGGACGAGTATGCGTCGGCTATTTGCGCGAGAGTGATTTTCTGGCCACCGGAGCGAAGCGCGAGGACACGGAGGGTTTGGTGGACTACGCGCGCGCCATCGAAAGTGTGGATATCGGCGCGTTGCTGGAAGAGCGCAACAACGCGGTGAAGGGCAGCTTGCGGGCGAAGGAACCGCGTTTGGCGATGCATCGGCTCGCGCAGAAATTTGGCGGTGGGGGGCATGCGTGTGCGGCAGGCTTCAATGTCAATGAGCCGCTGGCGCAATTTGCCCCGCGCTTTCTGGACGCGCTCGGCGAACACCTGCGGGCGGTGGACCAAGGAGAAAAAATTTAATGAACCCATCCGATCCGCATCTTTTTGAAGGCATTCTGCTGGTAGACAAGCCATCGGGCATGACCTCGCACGACGTGGTGGCGCGGCTGCGCCACCGGCTGAAAATCCGCCAAATCGGCCATGCTGGCACACTCGATCCGTTGGCGACGGGATTGCTGGTGATGCTCGTGGGCCGGGCGACGAAAGTCTCGCAATATTTGACGAGTCTCGACAAAGAATATGAAGGCGTGTTCGAACTGGGCAAGACGACGGATTCGCATGATGCGGACGGCGAAGTCACCGAAACCAAGCCGGTGCCGGAGCTGGATGCCGAAGGACTGCGCGCGGTGATGCAGACTTTTGTCGGCGACCAATTTCAGACGCCGCCGATGTTTTCGGCGAAAAAAATCAAAGGCGTGCCACTATACAAACACGCGCGCAAGGGCATCGAAGTCGAGCGCGAGCCGCGCTTCATCCACGTGGATTGTTTTGACTTGCTGGATTACACCCCGCCGCTGGCGAGTTTCCGCCTGCGCAGTTCGAAGGGTACATATGTGCGGACCATCGCGCACGACCTCGGGCGCAAGCTCGGTTGCGGCGCGACGCTGAATGTGCTGCGACGCACCGGTTCGGGCAAACACCGCCTCGCCGATGCGACACCGCTCGCGCAATTCGACACGTTGAGCATGGCGGACATCCGCCGCCGGCTGATTCCGGTTTACCAAGCCGTGCCGAGCCACGTTTTGTAGTAAATATTTTCACCGCGCCCCGTTTTCAACATGAGCGCCCAACACCATGCGACTTCGTTGGCTGGCATCCGGCCCCTGCGGGCGCCACTGCATTTGGCCATCGGGATGTTTGACGGCGTGCACCTTGGCCATCAGGCGGTGATTGAGGCGGCAATGTCCTCAGCGCGGCAGAGCGGGGGGGTGGCGGCAGTGCTGACCTTTCATCCGCATCCGAGCCGGTTGTTCCGGCCCGCGGCGCCGACTTTGCTGCTGATGCCGCCTGAGCAGAAAGCACATTTTTTGCGCGAATTGGGCGTGCATATGGTCATCGCCCAGCCGTTCACGCGGACGTTTGCGCGGATTGAGGCGGCGCATTTTCTGGCGTATCTCAAAAAACATTTGTCGACCTTGGCGGCGGTGTATGTCGGCGAGAATTTCCGGTATGGGCGCGGACGGGTGGGCGATGTGGAATTGATGGTGCGGTCGGGGCGCGAGGCGGGGATTGGCGTGGTGAGTGTGGCGCGGCTGCGGCACAATGGGCAGCCGATATCGAGCACGCGCATCCGCGAATTGCTGGCCAGCGGCAATATCGCGCAGGCGAACCGGCTGCTGGGCTACACGTATTATTGCGAAGGCGTGGTGCAAACCGGCCAGCGGCTGGCGCGCAAGCTGGGGTTCCCGACGTTAAACGTGGCTTGGGCGCCGGAGGCGCAGCCCGCCTATGGAGTTTACGCGGTGCGTTTGCGGGTGGCGAATGGCCGTTGGCGCCAGGGCGTGGCCAACTACGGAGTACGCCCGACGGTGGTGAAGGGGAAGGCAACTTTGCCGTTGCTCGAAACGCATTTGCGGGGCCGCGGCGCCGCACCCGGGCCGCGCGCGCGCGTGCGGGTGGAGTGGCGGGAATTTTTGCGCCCGGAGAAGAAATTTGCGTCGGTGGAAGATTTGCAAAAACAAATTGCGCGCGATTGTGTTGCGGCGGAAAAGTATTTTGATAAGCTGTGAGAGCAGGCAAAGATCGAGGAAGCCACGCCATGAAAACCTCCCGCCCCATCCGCTGTTTGGTGACTGCCGGGCCCACGCGCGAGCATCTCGACCCGGTGCGTTTTTTGAGCAATCCCTCGAGCGGAAAAATGGGTTACGCGCTGGCGGTGGCGGCAAAAGAAGCAGGCTGGCAGGTGGACTTGGTGAGCGGCCCGGTCGCGCTGCCGCCGCCGGAGGGCGTGAAGCTGACGCGTGTGACCACGGCGGCGGAGATGTTTCGCACCGTTGAAAAACTTTTTTCCAAGTGCGATGTGCTGCTGATGTGCGCGGCGGTGAGCGATTTCCGGCCAAAAAAAGCATTCAAGCATAAAGTCAAAAAAGGCCATGCGGATCTCGTCGTCGAATTCGAGCCGACGGTGGATATTTTGAAAAATGTCGCCGCCCGCAAACGACCAGACCAATTGGTGGTAGGCTTCGCGGCGGAAACGCAGAACATCGAAGCTTGTGCGCGGAAAAAATTAAAGGAGAAGGATCTGGATTTCATCATCGCGAACCAAGTGGGCCGCGCGGGGACGGGATTTGCGGCAGATCAGAATGCCGTGATTGTTTTGGGGCGCGACGGGTCGCGCAAAAAATACGGGCGCGCGGGGAAAATGAAATTGGCCCGGGAAGTGATAGGTAGCTTGCAAGCCGCGACCACGCAACTTTCCCCGCCATGATTTCTTTCATTGTTCCCGCGTATAATGAAGAAAGTGTCATTGCGCGGACGGTGCAGGCCATCCATGCCGCGGCGCGGGAGTCGGGCCAGCCATACCAGGTGATTGTGGCCAACGATGCTTCGACCGACGCCACCGCGGAAATTGCCCGACAGAACGGAGCGACGGTGGTGGATGTCCAATGCCGACAAATCGCTGGCACGCGCAACGCGGGAGCGCGAGCGTCGCGGGGCGAGCGGCTAATTTTCGTTGATGCGGACACCATCATCAACACCCGCGCCCTGCAGGCGGCATTGCGCGCCTTCGAGCGCGGCGCGGTCGGTGGCGGGAGTTTGGCCCGTTTTGAGGGCCCGGTGCCGCTTTACGCAAAATTGCTGTTGTTTTGGCTCGGGTTTTTCATGCGGGTGAGCGGAATTTCCTCGGGCGCGTTCATGTTTTGCACGCGAGCAGCATTCGACGCAGTTGGTGGCTTTGACGAACGCATGTTCGGGGGTGAGGATGCGGCGATGTCGGCGGCATTGCAGCGCCAAGGCTGCTTCGTGGTCATTGGGCCAAGGGTAGACACATCGGGGCGGCGGGTACGGGTGATATCCGGGCTGCCCTTGCTGTGGTCGCTGGTGCGTATGGCATTTAGCCCATCCGGAATGTTGCGGAACCGCGAGGCAGTGAAAAAAATCTGGTACAATCCCGACCGGTCGGAAGGCCCGACCGCAACCTTTTTGACCCAAATATCCAATGCTGTGGCATTGGTCCTCGTGGCGATGCTGGTCGCGGTGCCGCTGTGGATGATACCCTGGCCCAAGGCGATTGAGACGGGACCGCTCGGCCAATTGAAATTTTTTGGATCCACAGTGGTCAATCATGTGGGATTAGTCTTGTGGCCGTGCGCGTGGCACTTGGCGCGGGGATTGCCGCAAGCTCCGCGCTGGCCGGAACGGCTCAAAATTGTCCTCATAGTTGGATTATGCCTGTGGTTTGCCTGGCGGGCGACCACAGGAGTCTGGCATTTTTGGGGAGATACATTCGCGCAGACTGTACACGTAGGGGTGAAGTGAAAAATAGTCGTGTGTCGAACCGAATAAAGCGTTCAAATCAATCATTAAGGAAAATTTCCCATGGCCCGGCACGGCAACCCACTTGAACGCATCCTCGGCCGGATTGACGACCTCGATCCGGGCAACCTCGCCATTCTCGCGCAGCGACTGGCGCGCGAACGCGAGATGCTGGAGACGGTGTTCAACACGATCAAGGATGGCATTCTCGTCGTGGATCGCGAGAGCGTCATCCAATATGCCAATGCGGCGGCGTGCGCGTTGGTGGGGCTCAAGGAGCGGGATGTGGGCGTGGCGCAGTTGTGGAAGGTGATGCCGGAGTTGGCGCGGGCGCTGGACTTTACCCCGCGCTCGGCCAGTGAAGCCCGGCCCGCCCGCTCGCTGACGCGCGAATTGGAAATCTCCTACCCGGAGCGGCGGCATGTGCGGCTCTATTTCGTGCCGCTGGCGGCGGATCGCAAGCGCGGGATCGAGGGCCAGTCGGCGATTATTTTGAGCGATATCACCGAGGAGCAACGCTCGACGCGCGAGTTGGTGGAAAGCGAGCGGCACGACTCGGTGGTGATGCTCGCGGCGGGGGTCGCGCACGAATTGGGCAATCCGCTGAATTCGATGAACATCCATTTGCAGCTCATCGAGCGGCAACTGGCGAAGTTGAAGGAATCGGCCACGGCGAAAAAAATCAAGGAATCCGCGGATATTTGCGTGGCGGAGGTGGAACGGCTGGACGGCATAATCCGAAATTTTCTCGAGGCGATACGCCCACAGCCGCCGAATCTTGTCGAAGTAGATTTGGTGGCGTTGTTGGCCGAGGTGCTGGCGCTCCAGGAGCAGGAATTGAAAAACCTGGGCATCCGCGTAGAAGTCGAAGTCGCGCAGGCGCCGGTGATTTTGGCGGACCGCAATCAGGTGAAACAGGTGTTTTTCAATTTGATTAAAAACGCGATGGAGGCGATGGAGCGCGGCGGACGGTTGCGCATCGCGGCCCGGGCGGATGATGCGTGGCTGTATCTGGCGTTTACGGATAGCGGGGTGGGCATTGCGCAGGCGGATTTGCCGCGGGTGTTCCAACCGTATTTTTCGACCAAGCGGGGGGGGCACGGGTTGGGCATGATGATCATCCAGCGCATCCTGCGGGCGCATGGCGGGCAGATTGCGCTGGAAAGCACGGTAGGCCGGGGTACGACCGTCACCCTTCAATTTCCGCTGAAAGACCGGCGGGTGCGATTGCTCGAAGCCGGGGCTTGACCGGGGTTGGGGCGGGGGAATCACCCCGGTGGCAAGATATTCTTGCAAAAGGAGTTGCCACGTATGGCGGTTTTCCGTTACACCCATTTGCGTGAGCATGGAAAACATTGGCAACCGCCTGATCGAGGCCCGCAAGCGCCTCGGCGTGGCACTACGTGAAGCATCCGAAGCGACCAAGATTCGCACGGATTATCTGCAGGCGATGGAGAATGGCTCGTTCGATTTTTCATTGCCCGATATTTATAAAATCGGTTTTTTGAAAATTTACGCAAAGTACCTCAAGCTCGATCCGGCCAAATTTGCCGAAGATTACACGTCCCAATTTACCGGAGTGGGCGCGAGCAGCCGGGAAAACTTGGGCCGAATAGATGCTCCGGGCGGGGCGACCGGGCACTCCACCCGGGACACCGGAACGAGCGACTTTGACACGGGCCGCGCGCAACACCAGGCGGCGATGATTCGCCTGGGGGTTTATTTTGGCGGCGCGGCATTGGTGCTGGTGCTGTTCATCGCGGGGATTGTGTATCTCTTTGACCATGCGGGCAGTGCGGATAACACCAACAAAGGCGGCGCGACAACTTCCGGCATCACGCCGCCACCAGCTGCAACTTCCCCCGCGCAGATTACGGCCCCACCCGCGCCAGTGACGAATAACTACGTCTTCACCGCCACGGGCAATATCACCAGCTTGCAGATTATTCAGGGGGAAGACCAAAAATTGACTCTTTCAAACAAGCCGCTGAACAAGGGATCTTCACTGCCCATCAACTACAAAGGCTCGCTGCAAATCATCGTCAGTCAGGCGCAATTTTTGACCATCCAAGTCAATGGTGGCACTGCGAAAACCCTTTCCAGTAATAATCAACGGATCCAGGGCGAGGCCAATTTCATCTGCAAAGCGGCGGACTGGCAGTAGGGACGGAGGAGCAAAGGAGCAAAGGAGCAAAGGAGCAAAGGAGCAAAGGAGCAAAGGAGCAAAGGAGCAAAGGAGCAAAGG
>DATHOB010000355.1:0-2736 GCA_035485355.1 Opitutales bacterium
CGTATTTGGCGATGATGCGCAGGCGTGGCAGCGACTTCTCGATGACGGCACGAGTGATTTGGTCGTCACCGCACAGGAAGGCATCGAACGAACCCGCCAGTTCGAGCATCTTGGACTCGGGCAATGGGCCGCGCTCGCAGACGAGTTCGAGGCCAGCGGCGGCCAGTTGGGCGTGATGCGGACCGGGGGTGTCCTGCAACGAGGTAGTGGTGACCAAGACGCGCGTCATAATGGGAAAGGGAGTCACGATGAACATCCACTGCATTTCAGGCAAGGCCAAAGCCGGGCCCATGCCACCCCGGTTGATTTCATTGCTCACTTGCGCCAAACGACGTTCTTGATATGAGTAGCCCCATGAAATCCAGATTACCTTTGATGATTCTGATAGTAGTGCTCGCTGGCAGCGCCGTGCGATGCGCGAAGCAAACGCCCCCGACCTCCACCTCCAGCGATACCACGAAACCCGCAGCAACGGCCTCGGCGGCAACGTCCAACACTACCGCGACTACCACAGATTCGGCGACTGCCCCCAAAAGCGCTGACTTTGCCCCTCAGCCAGCGATTTCCGCGGTGTCGAGCGACCCGCAAGTCCGTGCCAAGTTGGACTCGGCCTTGGCGGAGGCCGCCCACGTGCTGGACGCCCGCGACTATGCCGGATTCCTCAAGGAATTTCTACCGCCGGAGTTTGCGGCCAATCTGCCCCCGGGGATGACGCTCGACCAGGCCGTCCAACGGATGACCCAGGATGACAACATGATCAAGCAGATGACCAAGTTGCTGACCTCCCTGCAGCTCATCCAAAAACAAAAAATCGTCCCGACGATGAGCACCGATGGCAACACCGCGACCTACGAGGTCACCCTCGTGGACGGCACCAAGGTCAGCGTGGTGTTTAAAAAGACTGCGAGTGGCCTGTGGTATCCGGAAATGTAAAGCATCGGCAGCCGTATATGCAAGGGATAGGCTTATCGCTGAATCCCGTGCCGCACTTGCCAGCCGATTTTTGCTTTGCCTTCCCTGCGGTTGAATCTACTTTCTACCTCCCATGTCCCTCCCCACACCCACCACCCTTGGTTTGAAAAAATCCTTCGGCTTTGGCGATCGGCTCGGCCTCGCCACTCCCGGCCACCTCGCCGCGATGCGCGCCCACGGCCAGGGCTTTTCCGGCATTTTCGCCCAGCAATCCATCCGCGAAATGACGCGCACCCAGCGCAGCGCCAAGGAAGTCATGGGCGCCGCGCAGCGCAGCCTCGCCGCGGCGAACTACACCGCGCCGTGGGGAGCCGATGCCGACCATCTCAAAACCACCGAGGACATCGACAAGACCGCCAAGGCGGGCTTCACCTTCTTCACGCTCGACCCCTCACCGTTCGTCAACAATACGGCGGACAAGCTCGAGGCCACGGCGCTCGCCGCCGAAGTGGCCGCGCTGCTCAAGGACGGCATCTTTCCCGCCGGTTTTGACACCGAGTATCTGAAAGGCTCATATGATGTGGGCAAAGAAGGCGGCACATTAAAGTTCGAACGCGAAGGCCTGCACCGCGCCGCGGTGAAATACGGCCGCGCCATCAACCAGGTGGAATCGCTGTTCAAACATTTTGAGGCAACACTCAAGCGCCCCTACGAAATCGAAGTCTCGGTGGACGAAACGGATACGCCAACGAAACCGCTCGAACACCTCTTCTGGGCTTTGGAACTCAAGCGTCGCGGCATCAAGCATGTCGTCTCGCTCGCCCCGCGCTTCATCGGCGATTTTGAAAAAGGCATTGATTACAAAGGCGACCTCAAGGAGTTTGAAAAGCAACTCCGCATCCACGCCGCTATCGCGGAAAAATTCGGGCCGTATAAAATCTCCATCCACTCCGGGTCGGACAAATTCTCGATTTATCCGACCATCGGCAAAGTCTGCGGCGACCGCCTGCACGTGAAGACCGCGGGCACGAACTATCTGGAAGCCCTCCGCGTCGTCGTGCGCACGGATAAAAAATTGTTCGGCGAAATCGCCGCGTTCGACGCCGGGCGCTTCGCGCAGGATAAACAAAGCTACCACATCTCCGCGACGGACGCCGGAGTCGCCGCGCTGGCCAAGACCGCGCCTGCAGACTACGAGCGCGTGTATCTCGATGAAACCTGCGGTCGCCAGCTCCTCCACGTCACCTTCGGCTCGACGCTCACGATTGGCAAAACGGCCAGCGGGCGCTTGTTCAAGGATGCGATCTTGGAAATCCTGAATTCGCACCAAGATTTGCATTCGGAGTTGCTGGAAAAGCACCTCGGCAAACACCTGCGCTTGCTCAATCAAGGCTGATCGGGAAGGATCAGAGGAGCAAAGGAGCAGAGGAACAAAGGGTGCAAACCACCCGCAGTTAACCCTTTCCTATGAGCGCGGCCATCAAAACCTTTCGCGATTTGCTCGTTTGGCAAAAATCGATGGCTTTGGTCACGGAAATTTACCGGGCAAGCCGCACCTTTCCAAAGGAAGAACTCTATGGCCTGACCTCCCAACTGCGCCGCGCCGCCGTTTCCATTCCTTCCAACCTGGCCGAAGGACACGGACATCGCACCCGGAGCGAATATTCCCGTTTCGTGCAAATTGCGGTCGGCTCGCTCAATGAGCTGCAAACGCAACTCGAAATTTCCTTTAATCTGGGCTATCTTGGAAATGTTCCCTACAATGCGCTGAACACCCAATGCCGGGAAATTGACCGTATGCTTTACAGTCTCAGTCAAAAACTG
>DATHOB010000356.1:0-4021 GCA_035485355.1 Opitutales bacterium
CGCCAAAACCGGACTGCAACGTTACGATATCGTGCTTAAAGTAAACGATAACGAAGTGGATTCGCCGGGTAAACTCAGCTATCTGGTGGCCTCGGCCGACCCAGGTTCGGCGGTCAAACTCACTGTTTTGCGCGACGGCAAACCCAAGGTGCTCGACATCGTTTTGGACGACCGCGACATCTATGCCTCGGACGATTCCACCGACACCACGACGCAAGCCCAAGTCGTACACCCCCAAGTGCCCGCCCCCTTGCGCAATAACGGCGAATTGCTCCTGGGAGTTTCGCTGACGCCGTTGACCGATGATTTGCGCACGGCTTCCATGCCGGCGGATGTCTCGGGTTTGATTGTCACTGGCGTGGCCACGAATTCGCCGTATTTCAACCTGTTCCGCACGGGCACCGTCATCATGGAAGTCAATAAAAAGGCCGCCGCATCCGTAAACGACTTGAAGTCCCAAATCAAACCCGGCCAGCTGAATATGTTTTATATTTACTCACCCAAGTTTGACAGCACGGTGCGCGGCCAACCTATTCACGTAGATGCCCATACAGATCTGGTCACCGAGTTCGTGTCCCCCCCGGCCGACACCAAGGGCAGCGCCAATCTCTAGCCGGGCAGTGGCCCGGGAATACAGATGACGGTTCCGCGCTTATCGGCTTGCCTCCCCGCCGCGACTCGCAACAATGGCCAATTCCCTCCGTTGGAGGACGGCTAGCTCAGTTGGTTAGAGCGCCTGCTTTACACGCAGGAAGTCGCAGGTTCGAATCCTGCGCCGTCCACCACCGCGGCGGCGCCTTCCATGCGTCATACCATCTCCATCCTCGTTGAAAACAAATTCGGCGTCCTCGCCCGCGTGGCCGGCCTCTTTTCCGGTCGCGGCTTCAATATTGAGACCCTGAATGTCGGCCCCACGCAGAATCCCGACCTGTCGCGCATCACGGTGACCATTGTCGCCGACGACACCTCGCTCGACCAGGCGGTTAAGCAGGCCAACAAACTCGTCAACGTCATCGAAGTTACCGATTTTTCCCATGGCCAGTCCTTCGTCGCTCGCGAACTAGTGATGATCAAGCTCGACTGCACCCGCCAGACCCGCTCGGAGATTGTCGAAATCGCGTCGATTTTCCGCGCCAAGGTCGTGGATGTCACCCCCGCGGCCATCACGCTTGAGTTGACGGGCAATGAGACCAAAATCAAGGCCTTCCTCGAAATCATTACTCCCTTCGGAATCAAGGAGCTGGCCCGCACCGGGAACCTCGCCCTGCCGCGCGGCGCGTAATTTATTTATTCAAAGCATTTACCTACCATGCCTGCCAAAGTCTACACCGATAACGACGCCGATCTCGGCGTGCTCAAAAACAAAACCCTTGCCGTCATCGGCTTCGGTTCCCAAGGCCACGCCCACGCGCTGAATCTGAAGGACAGCGGCGCGAACGTCATCATTGGCCTGTATCCGGGGAGCCAGTCCTGGAAAGTCGCCGAGCAAAAAGGCTTTGCGGTATATCCCACTGCCGAAGCCGTCCGCCGCGCGGACGTCATTATGATTGGCGTGCCCGACATGCGTCAGCCCGCAGTATATGAAGCGGACGTCGCGCCCAGCCTAACGCCGGGGAAGACATTGCTCTTCACTCACGGTCTCTGCATTCACTTTGGCCTCATCCAGCCGCCCAAGGGCGTCAATGTCATCATGGTCGCGCCGAAAGGCCCCGGCCACATTGTCCGTGCGCAATACCTTGAGGGAAAAGGTGTGCCCGCGCTTATCGCGGTCAGCAAAAACGCCACGGGCGACGCCAAGGCCATTGCGCTCGCATGGGCCAAAGGCATCGGCGGCACCCGTGCGGGTGTGTTACAAACCTCCTTTAAGGAAGAGTGCGAGACGGACCTCTTCGGCGAACAAGCGGTGCTCTGCGGCGGCGCGACGGAACTCGTCAAGGCCGGTTTTGAGACCCTCGTCGCGGCTGGCTATCAGCCCGAAATGGCGTATTTCGAGTGCCTGCATGAATTGAAGCTCATCGTCGACCTCATGGTCGAATCCGGCATCTCCGGCATGCGCTTCTCCATCTCCGAAACCGCGAAATATGGCGACATTACTCGTGGCCCACGCGTCATCAACAAATCCTCCCGCGCGGCGATGAAGTCTATCCTCAAGGAAATCCAGTCCGGTAAGTTCACCAAACAATGGGTCGCCGAGTACAAGGGTGGCCTTAAGAATTACAAGCGTCTCCTGGCGGAAGGTGAAAAGCACCCGATTGAAAAGACCGGTCAGCGCCTCCGCGCGCTCATGCCCTGGGTGCCCAAGCGCAACATCAAAGGCGCGCAGGCAGCCTACGCGAAGTAAGCGGTGGATTGGCCGAAACAGGAAGTTTGAACGGGGAATTTTGCCGACATAATTATAATTATGTCGGCCTTCTTGCCTGCATTTCTGCTTCCAACTATCGGCGGTTAACTAATTAATAACTCCATGTCCGCCCATGTTTATCTTGTCGGTGCCGGACCGGGCGACCCCGGCCTCGTCACCCTGCGCGCGCGCGACCTCATCGCCCGCTGCGACGTGCTGGTTTACGACCGGCTCGTCAACCCGGAGTTGCGCGCATGGGTCAAGTCCGGTTGCGAATTGATTTACGTGGGCAAGGACCCGCACCTGCATGCCATTCCCCAGGAGCAGATTGAGGACTTGATTGTCGCCCGCGCCAAGGCCGGCAAAACCGTTGTGCGACTCAAAGGTGGGGATCCGTTTATTTTTGGCCGGGGTGGGGAAGAGGCCCGCCGGCTGGCGCGCGACGGGGTGTCGTTTGAAATCGTTCCCGGCGTCACCGCTGCGCTGGCCGCGGCCGCCTACGCGGGTATACCGCTTACGCACCGGGATTACGCGTCTTCGCTTTGCTTTCTCACCGGTCACGAAGACCAGGAAAAACACGCGCTGCGCGTGAAACTGAAAAAATTTGCCTCCATTGGTGGCACTCTTTGCCTGTACATGGCGATGGGCCAGTTGGAGCGCATCACGGGTGAGTTGCTCTCCGGCGGCCTCGCCGCGGACACGCCCGTGGCCGTCGTGCAATGGGCGACGACCCCGCAACAAAAGACCTTGTTCAGCACCTTGGGCAAAATCGTCCAGGACACCACGCAAGCGGGCTTGGGCGCACCGGCGGTCGTCATTATCGGCGCCGCAGTTAAGGCGGCGGATAGCACCGGTTGGTTCCAGTCCCGGCCGCTTTTTGGCCGGCGCATTGTGGTGCCGCGCGCAAAAGAGCAGGCGGGCGAACTGCGCCGAAAGCTGGAGGAACTCGGTGCGGAAGTCTTGGAACTTCCTCTCATTGAAATCCATCCCGATATCCAGCCGGAGCGAGCCGAAGAAATATTTTCCGAACTGGCCACCTACGAATGGGGGGTGTTCACGAGTCCCAATGGCGCGCGGCTTTTCCTCGAGGAAGTCATGCGCCGTTGCCATGACGTGCGTGCATTGGGCCCGATGAAATTCGCCTGCCTGGGCCCCGCCACCGCGCGCGAAGTGGAAAAGTATCATCTCGAAGTCGCACTCCTGCCGGCCGCCGCCACTGCCGATGCCTTGGCCGATGCCCTCATCGCCGGTGAATCGCTCGACAATCTTCGCGTGCTGGTCGTCACCGGCAACCGCAACCGGGAAGATTTGCCTCGCCGTTTGGAAAACGAAGCCCGCGCCATTGTGGATACCTTTCCCGTTTACCGCACGGAACTGACCGATTTGGGCCAAAACCCAGCCGCCGATACTTTCCGCACCCGCGGTGCCGACGCCATCGCCTTCACCAGTGCTTCGACAGTCGAGTCCTTTGTGCAGCAGGCCAAGCACCTTGTCCTTGCCCCCGGCGCGCGCCGCCCGCTGGCCTGCGCCATTGGCCCATTGACGGCTAAGGAGCTAAAACAACACAAAATCCCAGTCGATATTGAAGCCCCGGAACACACTTTGGACGGCTTGGCGGAATCCATCCATGAAAAACTAGCTGCGCGCGGGTGAGGGTTTCTCAAACTGAGGAAAATCGAA
>DATHOB010000357.1:0-11157 GCA_035485355.1 Opitutales bacterium
AATCCAGCGACTGCACATCAATTTTCAAATGCGCGGACGATTGCGCTCCATCCACCAACACCACCGCGCCCACCGCATGGGCGCGTTTAATAAGATCCCGCACCGGGTTGATCGTACCCAATGAATTGGAAACATGGACGATGGCCAGCAGCTTCACTCGGGGATTGATCAATTTGTCAATCTGCCCCAAATCCAATTCTCCGGCATCGGTGACCGGTATGACCTTGATGACCGCGCCGGTGGCTTCTGCCGCCATTTGCCACGGCACGATATTGGCATGGTGCTCCATGCCGGTGAGCAAAATCTCGTCGCCCTTGCGCAGGTTGGCGCGGCCCCAGCTCGCGGCGACCAGGTTGATTGCCTCGGTCGTGCCGCGCACAAACACGCATTCGCGCGGCTCGGCGGCGTTGATGAATTTTGCCACCGTGATGCGCGCGCGGTCGTAGGCGTCGGTGGCCTCGGCGCTCAGGTAATGCACCCCGCGGTGGATGTTGGCATTCGTCGCGGCGTAATAATGGCTGACCGCGTCAATGGCCGCCTGCGGCTTCTGCGCGGTGGCGGCATTGTCGAGGTAAACGAGCGCGTGCGCGCCCACCTGCGTGTCGAGGATGGGAAAATCCCCGCGCACTGCGGCGGCGTCGAACGCCGGGGCGGACTTGGTCCTGTTGCCGGCTTTTTTCATGGAGGGAGACCGGTTCAAATCCGCGTGCCGTCTTTTTTGACGAGCTTATGGAATGCGGAGGTGATTTTTTGCGTAATCTTGCCGGGTTGGCCATTGCCGATGGTGCGGCCGTCCATCTCTATGATGGCGATGACTTCTGCCGCTGTCCCGGTGATAAAGCATTCGTCCGCCACCCAGGCATCGTAGCGCGTGAGGTTCTTTTCTTCGATGGGTAGTTTTAGGCTCTTCGCGAGGTCAAACACCGCGCCGCGCGTGATGCCGGCTAATGCGCCCGCGGAGAATGGCGGCGTCAAAATTTTCCCTTTATGAACGAGGAAGAGATTGTCGCCCGTGCATTCGGCGATATAGCCTTGATCGTTGAGCATCACAGCCTCGTGGAAGCCGAGGTTCTGCGCCTCAATCTTGGCGAGAATGTTATTGAGGTAATTGAGCGACTTGACAGTCGGCGGCAGCGCGGCCGGGTTGCAACGACGCGTGGGCACGGTGATGAGCTTGAGCCCCTTTTCGTAAAATTCCGGCGGGTAAAGCTGGATCTTGTCCGCAATGATGATCAATTGCGGCTGGGAGCAAGACTTGGGCGACAGGCCCAGGCTGCCAACCCCACGGGTAACGACCAGGCGGATATAGCCGTCTTTCAGCCCGTTCACGCGGCACGCTTCGCAGGTGGCTTCGGCGATTGCTTTGCGCGTCCAGGGCAGTTGGAGCAGGATGGCTTTGGCGGAATATTCGAGACGTTCGAGATGCTCTTCCAAGCGGAAGATGCAACCACCATAAAGGCGGATGCCCTCAAAAATCCCATCGCCATAAAGAAAACCATGGTCAAACACGGACACTTTCGCGTCCGCCTGCTCGTAAAACTTGCCGTTGATGTAGACTTTCATAAGACGTAAAGGGCCAACGATGACATGCCACCGTTCGTTTGTCCAGCCCGCGCTGAGCAAGTGCTAGATTGTTTTGCTGGTTGCGTTGGAAGGTTGACTGTTACTCCAATGCGCGGGACGATGTCTTCCCCCATGAATGGTGACTCCTGCTGCACCCCGGCTCGACCGGCGGACTCCGCCCCGGTTGGTGTTGCCGCACCCGCCCCGGTATTTACCCGTGTGCGTACCGGCAAACTCAGTGGCATGAAGCTCATCCCCGGCGGTGAATTTCTCATGGGCGCCAATGATGCCGATGGCTGGCCCGCTGATGGTGAAGGCCCCGTGCGCGCGATCACCTTGCAACCTTTTCACATCGACGCCTGCGCGGTTACGAACGAGCAGTTTAATGATTTCGTCAATGCCACTCGCTATAAAACGGAGGCCGAGAGTTTCGGTTGGTCGTTTGTGTTTCATTTATTTTTGGAGCCTTGGCAACTCGCGCGGGTAACGCAGCGGGTCGCCGGCAGTGAGTGGTGGTGCCGCATCGAAGGCGCAAACTGGCGGCATCCGGAGGGCGAGGGCTCCAACATCAAAAAACGCTGGGATCATCCCGTGGTACACATTTCCTGGAACGACGCCCTCGCCTACTGCGCCTGGGCGGGCAAACGCCTGCCGACGGAGGCCGAGTGGGAATGCGCCGCGCGCGGCGGCCTCGTGCAAAAACGTTTTGCCTGGGGCGATGAATTGACTCCGAACGGCAAGCACATGTGCAACATCTGGCAAGGGGTGTTCCCCATGAAAAACACGGCGGAGGACGGCTACGTCGGCACGGCCCCTGCAAAAAGCTTTCCCGCCAATGATTATGGGCTCTACAATGTGGCCGGCAACATTTGGGAATGGTGCCAGGATTGGTTTAGCCCTAACTATCATGTCGCCGGCCCGCGCGTCGATCCCGTCGGCCCGCCCGGTGGCGACCGCAAAGTCATCCGCGGCGGCAGCTACCTCTGCCACCATTCCTATTGCAACCGTTACCGCGTTAGCGCCCGCACCTCCAACACCCCCGACAGTTCGACTGGGAACACGGGATTTCGCTGCGTGCGAGATGTGTAAAGAATGACACCACTATCGTTTCACTTGCCAATTACCTAGCGCTTTTTTTATTCTCGTTTTACGCACTTCCATGCCTAAATCCACCAAAATAATCTGGGCCAAGGTGCCGCAAGATCACGATTATCCTGCAGCGGCGTCCTACTTAAGCCTCATTTACCCACCCAAGACCACCAAAAAGCTGGTGAAGAAACTACGGCGTGAATCAATGACGGAATTCCACGCCAAGGATGTTTTCCGCGCCTCGCGTTTGCCCATGTTGGGCCGCGACAATTATCACGTCAAAAAAGTCCGCGCCAAAATTTTGGCCGGAGAGAAAATCTCCCCTATCCTGCTCGTGCGGGATGAGGAAAACAGCAAAGTTGTCATCGCCGATGGCTTCCACCGCATGTGCGCTGTTTACACTTTTGACGAGGATGCCATGCTTCCGTGCAAAATTGTGTGAGCACTTGGATATCAAGTTTTCTTCAATGTCGCGCGCAGCAACAGACGTTGAAGCAAGATAAACACCAGCAGCAGCAAGCCCGTGATGATGCGCGTCCAGGACGAACTCAGCGAGCCATCAAAGGCAATCGCCGCCTGAATGGTGCCGATGATGAGAATGCCGCAAAACGTGCCAAACATATGGCCGCGTCCACCGGTTAACAATGTGCCGCCAATCACCACGACGGCAATGGCATCCAGCTCCATACCAATGCCGTAAATCGAATTGCCCGAACCGGTATTGAAAGTGTTAATCAATCCGGCCAGCGCCGCGAGCCCGCCGCAGAGGGCATATGCGGTTATTTTTGTCGCTCCTACCGGCAGGCCCATCAGTAGGGCCGATGGTTCGCTTCCGCCAATAGCCAGCAGGTTGCGCCCAAATCGGGTGTATTGTGCGAGCATAATCCCCATGGCCAATACCACCACCAGTATCCCTGCCGGCAGTGGATGAACGGTCGCTCCGGCTACCTTGGCCGTCAAATCCGTCAGTTGTTGGAAAAAGGGGTGTGTCGTCTTGATGCTGGCCGTGCTGATCCAATATGCCGCGCCCCGGGCAAAAAACATTCCCGCCAGCGTCACCAGAAAGGCTGGTTGTTTGAAAACATGGATGATCGCTCCCATCGCCGCGCCCAACACCGCTCCCAACGCCAGCGCCGCCAACATCGCCGGAACGGGATGCCAGCCGTGGGTTTCCATCAATGCCGTCACAAAAATATTGGTGAATCCCGCCACCGCGCCGACGGACAAATCAATCCCGCCGGCAAAAATCACCAGGGTCATGCCCACGGCCATCACCCCGAGCGGGGCATTGCTGGAGAAAAGATTGAACACATTGCCCACCGAGCAAAAATACGCATACCGCAGGCTGGCCGCGCCAAACAGCAATAGAAAAATTCCTGCGGTGACCAACAGCGGCAGCCGTTGGCGGATGAATGAATTCATGTCGCAGCCCTCCTGAACTTGCGCCCGAGCCATCGCCGGGTGGTTTCCGACTGCATGAGGCACACCGCAATGATGAGCACCGCCTTGGGCATCGGCGCAACGGCCGACGACACGCCGACATATAACATCGTCACCGTCAACGTTTGCAAAAGAATCGCCCCCAAATAGGTGCCCAGCAAATTAAAGCGCCCGCCACTGAGCGCTGTTCCGCCAATTACCACGGCAAAAATCGCATCAAGCTCCTTGTATTGTCCGGTGGACAACGGGTCGGCATCCCGAATATAGGAAACTTCCAGCAGCCCTGCCATGGCGGCGCAGATGCCGCAGACCACATAGGCCAGACATTTGACCCGGCCCGTAGCCAGCCCGGCAAAGCGGCTGGCCGTTTCATTGTCTCCCGCCGCCTCGATAAACAATCCTGTGGCACTGCGCCGCAACCAAATCCAGACCGCAAGATAAAGTACCGTCGCTAAAATTGGTGCGAGGGGAATTCCACCCAGGAAGCCATTGCCGAGATAGTTAAAATGTTCGTTGGTGATCAACACTTGATCCCCGCCACTGATGAGCTGGGAAATGCCGCGCCCCGCAACCATGAGAATCAGCGTGGCCACGATGGGCTGGATGCGCGCCCACGACACCAGCAAGCCATTCACCAAGCCGCACAAGGCACCCAAACCAATGCTCACGGCTATCACCGACGGCAGAGAATTGACGCCATTCTTCATCATCACCGCTGCTGTGGCGCCGACAATCGCCATCACGGACCCCACGGACAAATCTATGCCGCCGGTGGCTATGACCAGCGTCATTCCCACCCCAAGAATCAGCACAATGGAGGCATTTTTAAAGATATCCATCAGCGTGCCGACATAATGACCATCCAGTTCTGTGACGGTGAAAAAATTCCGGCTGAAAATCAGATTTATCAACCCGAGCAGCAGCAAACCTGCCAGCGGCCAGACCGCAGGCGATTTCTTGACTGATGCTAGCCAGGATTTATTCATGCGGTTTGCCGGCTCCGGCCATTTCATGCAGAAGTCGGTGCAGGTCGATTTCTTCGCCGGATAGTTCGGCAACTTTGTGGCGCTCGCGCAGGATGGCGATGCGTGTGCTGTTGCGGATCACTTCTTCGATTTCCGAGGAAATAAACAACACCGCGACTCCGTCCGCGCGGAGCTTGGCGATGAGTTGCTCAATCTCGGCTTTCGCGCCGATGTCGATGCCGCGGGTAGGCTCATCGACGATGATGAGTTCCGGTTGGGTCGCCAGCCAGCGCGCGAGCAACGCCTTTTGCTGGTTGCCTCCGGAAAGATTTTTAATCGGCGTTTCGGCGCTGCTGGTTTTGATGCGCAGGGCCTGGATGTAATGCGCGCAAAGTTTATCCTGTTCCGCCCGCCGCAATGTGCGCCACGCGCCTTGTTTGGCTTGCAGTGCGATGATGATGTTCTCCCGCACCGAAAGGTTTGGCAAAATCCCCTCCACTTTGCGGTCTTCCGAGCAAAACGCCAGACCCAGCGCGATGGCGGCGCGGGGGGAGGAAAATTTCACAGGTTTGCCCCTCACTAGGATTTCCCCGCTGTCCGCCCGGTCGATGCCGAAGAGCAAACGCGCCGTTTCCGTGCGCCCTGAGCCCAGCAAACCGGCTAGCCCCGTCACTTCGCCCTTGCGCAACGTCAAATCCAAGGGATGCACCGCGCCGCGACGGCCAATTTGGCGGGCTTCCAAAACTGGTGCGGCGGATTCGTCTGTCAGGGAATTCGCCGTTGTCTTCCCACCCTGCACAAAATGACCTTCTTCGTCACGCACTTCGCGGCCCAGCATTTTACTCACCAATTCCAGGCGGCCAAGGCTGGCCGTGGGATATTCGCCCACCCGTTCGCCGTTGCGCAACACGGTCAACCGGTCGGTGATGGCGTAAACCTGATCCAAAAAATGGGTGACAAACACAATGCCCAATCCCTGCGTGCGCAGTTGCCGCATGATTTTGAACAGCTCGGCCACTTCCTTTTCGTCGAGGCTGGCGGTCGGCTCGTCCAGTACCAGCAGCTTCGCCTGCATGTCGAGCGCGCGCGCAATGGCGACCATTTGCTGGATCGCCAGCGGCAGAGCGCCCAGCTCGGTGTCGACATCCAAATCGATTTCCAGCCGCGCCAGCGCCGCGCGGGCATGGCGGCGTAGCGCGGGCCAATTCAAAAATCCAAATTTCCCGGGTTGTCGTCCGAGGCCGATATTCTCCGCCACGGAAAGCGAGGATATCAAATTCACCTCTTGATAGACCGTGCTGATGCCCAGCCGCTCGGCGTCACGCGGCGAGGCCGGGGCGATCGGCGTACCCGCCAGACGCACTTCCCCGCCATCGGGTGTGTACACCCCCGTAAGCACTTTGATCAGGGTGGATTTACCCGCGCCGTTTTCACCCAACAGCGAATGGATTTCACCCGCGCGCACGGAAAAATCCACGCCAGAAAGCGCGGTTACGCCGGGAAATTTTTTCCCGATGCTGCGCATGGCAAGCAACGGGGGCGCTGGATTCTCGGCGGCGGCCATGCGTTAAATATCGCGATTAATACGGACGATTGGGCGCTTCGGTGCTCGCGTTCTTACTGTCAAACAAATGGTCGGTATTGTAGGTGACCGGCGCGACGGGTTTGCCCGCGAGCACATTTTGTACGGCGTCGAACACAATCGGCCCGACCATCGGATTGCACTCCACCACGCAGTTAATCTTCCCATCGGCGACGGCTTGCACGGCTTCTTTTTCACCGTCAATGGAGACGACCATGATGTCCTTGCCCGGTTTCAGGCCCGCTTCCTCAATGGCCTGAATGGCGCCGAGGGCCATGTCGTCATTGTGCGCAAATAGAATATCGTAGTCACCCTTGGCGTATTTCTTAAGGTACGCTTCCATGACTTGCTTGCCCTCGACGCGCTTGAAGTGCCCGGTTTGCGAATCGATGATTTTCAAATTAGAGCTGGCGATGCCGTCCACAAACGCTTTGTGCCTGTCTTCCGCCGCGGAGGAACCCGGTTCGCCAGAAAGCTCGAGAATGCGGCCCTTGCCACCCGTGGCCGTGATCAACCACTCTGCTTCCATATGGCCTTCTTTGATAAAATCCGAACCTATGAAACACGCATACAAAGATTTGTCAGCGTCGATTGAGCGGTCTTCCACAATTACTGGAATATTTGCATCCTTCGCCTCTTTGAGCACCGGGTCCCAACCCGTGGCCGTTACCGGGGCGATGACAATGGCGCTCACTTTTTGGGTGATGAAATCGCGTATGGCCTGGATTTGCTTGTCTTGCGCGCCGTCGGCAAATGCCGTCTTCAAAGTAATGCCGCGCTTTGCCGCCTCGGACTGAATCGAATTGGTGTTGGCCACGCGCCATTGGCTTTCCGCGCCCGTTTGCACAAAACCAACCGTGATGCCCCCGGATTTGGAGCAACCCGCAAGCAGCAGGCAACCGGTGGCCAGGGCGAGGATGAGACGGAAGGGGGAGATTGTGGGTATTTTCATGGGGTGAAGCAATAAATAGACAGCAATTTCAGGGGTTGTTCAACGCAAATCCAAGCGATACATCACGACGCTCAAGGCCGGCACCGCAAGGGTGTTATTCGTAAGGGTGACGGTCTTTTCCTGAATCATGAGCTTGGGCGGTTTGCCCGGCTCATTATATTCGTTCGGGTCGTTTCCAGTAAGGAGCCATTGGGTGGCCTCCGGCTTGACATCCGTTGTGCCGAGGTTGACGACCACTTCGTCCGCAGTCGCTTGCGCATTCACCACGGCGATGGTGATGGCCTTTTTGTCGTCTGTCCATGCAGCGGAAACATCAAGGCCATTCGGTTGCTGCGGCACATCAATCGGAATGGTGCCGAAATGATTGCGATACATCACCTGCGGCAATGCTGTGGCATCGAAGGCCGCGGCGGTTGGCGTCGTCTTGATGGCGCCGATAACGTTCACCGTTTGCGCATACTTCGCCATGTAGAAAATATCGCTGTTGCGGAAAAATTCATGATAGCCCTTGGCGATGCCCAACGCATCCTTCAGGTGGTAGCGCACGCCGAGTTCGCCATACAAATAATCGCCATACCAGTAATTCCACTCATCCATGGCCACGCGGATGTTTTTGCCCGCCAGCTCGGGAATGGCCTGGTTGAGTTGCCGATGGGCGTCGGCGACTTTCTTAATCGCATCGGCCAGTTGCGCTACGTGGGTCGGCACGTCCATCTCCTCCTTCACATATTGGTGCTCGCTCATCAGCGTCATGTTGCCTCCGGCGATGCGCAGCATCGTGGCGTCCCAGTTGCGCGTGCCGATGTCGCCCACGGCTACAAGCTTGGCGCTGGCGTCCGCATTCCACATCGCCTGGGCAATGTCGTTGTGCTTTTGCACATATTGTTCCAACGGCATGTTGCCCAATTGCCAGTTGCCAAACATCTCATTGCCCACGGCAAACCATTTCACGTGGAACGGCTCCGGATGGCCGTTGGCCGTGCGCAATTTACCCATCGGTGTATCGGTCGAGCCATTCACATATTCGACTTCCGCGGTCACGTTTTCCAGCGTGCCGAGACCAGTGTTGACCGAAAGATACGGCTCCGAACCAATGATTTGCATCAAATCCATGTATTCGTGGATGCCTACATCGTTCGGCTCCACTCCCTTCCAGGCGGGATTTTTACGTGGCGGGCGTTGGTCGCGGTCGGTGCCGATGCCATCCTTCCAATTATAACCGCTGACAAAATTACCTCCTGGCCAGCGGTAAATCGGTGCGTTGAGTTGCTTGAGCAGCGCAATCGTGTCCGCGCGAAATCCATCAATATTATCCGCCGGCATGAGCGACACCGCGCCGATTTCCACCGTGCCCTGCCCCCGTGCTATGATTTCAAAACGCCCGTTCAACGTGTCCGCCGGCGCGGTAAATTTGAAATCCGTGCGCTGGTAGTCGCCTGTGATTTGCGCAATGGTTTGAAGCACAACCGGATTGACATCCGTGTACTCCGTCGTCAATCGCACCGTGACGGTTCCTTGGGTGTTGTCGCCGCGCAGGGTGATGTGGCCGGTATATTCTCGGCCTTTGGTCAGTTGGATGCCTTCCTGCGAAATTCCCACATCGGCATTCCCGCGCAATTGCAAAACCGGCGCCTGCGGCGGGTTGATTTTTTGGCCTATCTGCGCGGCGGCGTCCGCATTGTGATCCGCCACATAAGTGTGCGACGTGTCCATGCTCACCGCTCCGTGGGTGTTGTTCGGCTCAATCACCTTCCACGGCGAACCACTCAGAAAAATATAGGGCCCCGTGTTCCAAAACGGATCGGTCGCGACCGACCACGGATTATAAGTGTCGGAAACCGGATAATAAAATTTGCGGTCTTCCAGCAATTCCGCCCACAGACCGCCATTGACGCATTTGCCCAGATGTTCGATGAACTGGCCGTAAATGTAGGGCGATATTGGCTCCTTGGTCTTGGACGTATCGAGGGTGATGGTCTGGCTCGCGGGCAATCCGCCACACAGCAGCAGCCCACAGGTGAAGAGCAGCGATTTTTTCATGGGGTGAATCAGACTGGAGCGGCAGCAGTAACCGCCTAACCAGCCCGGGCAGAATGTATTAACCAATTGCGGTTAATTGGGAAGCAAAAACCAGCCTATTTGCTTTTCAGGTTTGCGACGATTTTCAGCGCATTTAATCATGCTGCGCGCACTTGCAGCAATTCACCCTGGATACGTTCGAGCATTGCGGCGAATTCCTCGCAGCGTTCCTTCCAGACCGCCGTTCCGAGTTCATCGTGGTGATATTCTATTTCCTCGCCCAAGCTGACCAGTGCGGGCAGACCCAGCAGGCCAAGGGAACCACGGAGGTAATGGGAGATACGCTTAATGGCAGTGATATCGCCCGCACTCATCGCCACGCGAAACAGTGGCAATTTGGCAGTGACTGCTTCCAGACAAAGTTTGACGACGTGCTGCTGGGTCTCCGGATCCGTGCCCACATGCTGCGCCAAATTTTCATAATGAATGAGTCGCGGTCCTTCCGCCACTTGGGCCGGGCTTTGTTGCTCGGCTCCCTTTGCCGGTTCTGGTACGGGTTTTACAGTTTCATGGGCTTCGACCACAGAAGCTGGCTTTTCTGCCGTTTGCGCCTCCGAATCTTTCCGCGCCAGGGTTTCGACTACTTTGATAAATCGATCGCGGTTCAACGGCTTGGACACGTAACTATCCATTCCGAAGGACAGGCATTCCTCTTCCGTGCCTTTGAGGGCGTGCGCCGTCATCGCCACAATTGGTACATGGCCGCCGCGGACTTTTTCCTCGGAGCGGATACGCCGGGTGGCCGTTGGTCCGTCCATGATCGGCATTTGGATATCCATCAAAATGATGTCGAAGACATTTTTGCGCCATTCGGCGATGGCCTGTTCCCCGTCGTTGGCGGTTACGACGAGGTGTCCGCGCTTGTTCAAATGCCCGCGGGCGACTTCCCGGTTGATCGGATTGTCTTCCACCACCAGCACCCGGATGCGGTGCTCGGTCGCGGGGGTGGCTGTAGGTGCGCTGGTGGGTGCCACAGTCGGTGTGGTTTTGTGCAATTGCGCCAGCGCGTTGCAAATCGCCTGAAGCAAATCCCGCTGGCCAATTGGCTTGGTTAAAACGGCATGGACGCCCAGGCCTTCGCATTTTTCCAGATCACTCGCCCGGTGCGACGACGAGAGCATCATTATCGCCGGGCCGCACAATTCCGCTTGTTGCTTAATGGCGCGGACGACCGCATAGCCATCCATACCCGGCATCAATGAGTCGAGGAGGATCAAATCAAAGCATTGTTTGGTGCGCACCGAATCCTCGACTAATTTCAGTGCTTCTGTTCTCGAACTTGCCACGGTCAGTTGCGTGCCCCAATTTTGCAAAGTGTTTTGCAGGATCAATCGGTTGGTCTCATTGTCGTCCACCACCAGGACACGTCGTCCGCGCAGGGATTCGGCTGCGGCTTGCATGGCGCGGGGGACTGCGGCCTCAGCTTCCGGCAAAATGATGGTGAAGTGGAACACACTCCCCTTCCCCACCGCGCTTTCCACCCAGAT
>DATHOB010000358.1:0-3551 GCA_035485355.1 Opitutales bacterium
CGGAGATTCAATTCCTCCAGCTTGGAGGGATAGGTGCTGTTGGTGTGCAGCAAAATCAAATCTTCCTTGCCGAGCACTTCGACGGCGTGATCCACCTGCGCGAGCGTGCTCATGCCCGTCGAAAGAATGATGGGGCGGCCGCATTTGCGGTGATATTGCAACAGGCCGTCGTCGGTGAGGCTGGCGGAGGCGATTTTGTAGCAAGGCGGGTTGAATTTATCGATAAAATCGACCGAGGCCTCATCCCAGCACGAGGCAAACCACATGATTCCCTTGTCCCGGCAATGCTGGTCGATTTCCTGAAATTGCGATTTACCGAATTCGAGGCCGCGTTTGAGGTCGCCATTGGTGGGGCCGAAGGGGTTTTCGCGTGGCTTGGCGAGTTCTTCCTTGGTGTAGACGACATCGACCGTGCGCTTTTGGAATTTCACGGCATCGCAGCCGGAATCCACTGCGGCGTCGATGAGCTTCTTCGCAATGGCGATATCGCCGTTGTGGTTGATGCCGATTTCGGCGACGATGAAACAGGCGTGATCACCGCCGACGTGGCGGTCTCCGATAGTGATGGATTTGGACATATTGAAGATGGATTAAAAGATGAAAACGCCGAAAGAGAGAGGCATGCAACAAAGCACAAAATATATTCGCGAACGGCAATAGCGTCAAGTTTTCCCGGGAAAATTCACACCGCGTGACGGCGTTCCTGGGTGAAAGAAACACGCTCACCCCGCGCCAGCGCCTGCAACACCTGCTCCAGTTCGGGAATCGAGTCCTCGTAATCAAGCTCGTAGATTTGGTCGGTGACTATGAACGGCAAGACTGTGTCACCTGTCATGCTGCTTTTTCCCAATATGGTGCGCGGGCGGACAATATCCACATAGCCATTCTGCCAATAAACTTCGGGCAGCATTTGTCGTGGCATGGAATGGGGATCCTTCACCCCCGGCACGCTGAGCAAAGGTTTTAAAAATCCGTTTTCCACGCGCCACATTTTGTAAGGAGTCAAAGTCGGAACGCTGACGGAGCGCAAGGAATCGGCCGTTGGCTGGGCCAGCATAAGGCCGATTGCTTGATCAATCAGCTCCACGCGACGCACCGGGCCGGTGGGACGCAAATGCACAACGAGTTCGGGAGTGTAGTTTTCTTTTTCCCGCAACCATTGGAGGGCGTGGCGAAAAACATCAATGTCGGGGGACATATCTTGCGCATATTCGACCGGACGCATGAAGGGGACTTCGGCACCTGCGGCGCGGGCAGCGGCGGCGATTTCCTCGTCGTCCGTTGACACCATGACGCGGCCAATGTGTTGCGAGCGCAAGGCGTGCTCGATGGAATACGCGATAAGTGGCTTGCCGGCAATCAGCCGCACATTCTTGCGTGGAATGCCTTTGGAGCCGCCGCGCGCGGGAATGAGCGCGAGGATATTACGGTTTTTCGCAGTCATATTTTGACGACCTTTCCCGAAGCTATAGATTCCTTGGCGGCAAGGGCCATGCGCAGACTTTGTGCGCCGTCGCGCAAGTTTACCCGGGGTGTTTCGCGTCCGGCAATACAGGCGAGGAAATGCTGCATCTCGGAAACGAACATATGATTGCGCGGCAAATCGGCATAATTCTCGAATTCAATCATCGCGCCATTTTCGCCAAATAACTGCAAGGTCTTGCCGAGATAATCCCAATAAATCGTGCCCGCCTCGCCGATGATCTGGAAATTCCTCCGCGGTGGCCGCTGGAGGAAATCCTGGTGCAGTTGCACGGGCAAATCGCAGTGGCCAGCGCGAGGATAGCGGAACAACACCTGCGCGGTGTCCTCAACATCAATTTCCAGATTGCTGGCTTTGCCGCCGACGGCGAATACTTCAGAAGGCAGGCCGAACAGAGCGTAGAACATATCGTATTCGTGGATTTGGCAAAGCACAACGCCGCCACCGAGATCGGACCGGGCGGGATAGGTGCCGCGGTAATCCTCGTACTTATGAAAACCCGGCATGAACTCCCCCACTTCGGCGCGCACTGCTGCAATGTTACCGAGCCGCGAAGTTTTCACCCAATGGGAAATTTTTTCAAACGCGGGATGGAAGCGGAATTGATAACCCACATAACCAATGCGACCCGTGCGCTCAATGGTGGCGAATAAATCCTCCATTCCTGCCCAGGTATGGCTGAGGGGCTTTTCGATAAAGAGGTGACTACCTGCTTGGGCCGCGGCCAGTGCCACCGGAAGGTGTCGGCTGGTGGGATTTGCAACAAAAGTGATATCCGGCTTTTGCAGCAAGGCATCTGCAATGTTAGTAAAGGATTCGATACTGTATTTTTTTTCAAGTCCAGACTCGGCCTCGACTTGCAAATCATCGGTGAATATGCGGTCGTCGCGGCGCATGCGGTAGGCGAGAATACGCGGAGGTTCGGGCAGGAGACCGACCAGATTGCGCAAATGCCGCTGGCCAATGCTACCCAGCCCGGCAAATAAAATAGTGAGCCGACTCATGTCAGAAATGTTTTTACGAAGGCCAGATTATTGCGGGCTTGGGTGACCGGATTATCCAGCACAGGAGTTTCGAGCACAAACGGACCGGACCAATGCTGGGTCGTGAGATAATTGAAGAAATCCGCGAAACGGGTGTCGCCCGCGCCGAGGGGCTGACTCGCCCCGCCCACCCGACGATCTTTAAGATGAATTTCACTTACCAGCGGCAGCAAAAGTTTGATTTCAGCGACAATGTCTCGACCCAGCGAGGTGGCGTTGCCGGCGTCATAACACAAACGCGCGCGAGGGGATTTGAGCAACTGAATGAAATCGGCGCATTCCAGGGCGGGACGATCCATTTCAAAAGCCAGATCAATACCGACCTGTTCCGCGGTTTGCACCGCTGAAAAAAATATTTTGGCTGCGTGAATGGGTGAGGGAGCCCGGGCGATGGTGGCTGCTTCCAAAATCGGCACGATAATGCGTTCCATCCCCGCCGAGCTCGCTGCGCTAATTAAGGAGGGGAAATTAGCCATGCGCTCCTCCCCACCCTGGTCAAAAGGCCGCCATTCCAGGACGCAATGGGCGCAGACTGAATCAGCGCGGACATTGCAGGTGGTCGCCACTTGTTGCATTTCCGCACGACAAGAAGCGCTGAGCAAGGGGTTCTGGGCGAAACTTCCGGCATCGACCAGCCATTCAATCGTATCAAAACCGATTACGCTGGCGGTGGCGAATTCATCACGCCAGCCGGACACGGGAAAGATTTGTGGCCCTATGGAGGATGGCGCGGACAAACGACCTTGCATGATGCCGATGGGATTTTTCACACTAAAGCACCGAGTTGATCCAATGACTGTTTTGCCGATGCCAGGCGATGGTGGCAGCCAGACCGTCGTCAAACGAAGTGTGCGGCTGCCAGCCGAGCAACTTATCCGCCTTGGCAATGTCTGCGCGGGTGGCCTTAATGTCAGCCGCAATGGGCGGATGGCCTTGGATTATCGCTTTTTTGCCCAATAGCGTTTCAATTTTAGAAATCATTTCAGAAAGCGCCGTGGGTGAACGCCCGCCGCCCAGATTAATGA
>DATHOB010000359.1:0-2639 GCA_035485355.1 Opitutales bacterium
TGTTCCTCAAAATCACCGGGGAGGGGTTGGATCAGGATGCGTGAAACTCTCGAACTTTCCTGGCACCTCGTCGTGCGCAACTGGCAGGTCTATAAAAAAGACTTTCTGGCCAACATTTCGCCGACGGTGACGGACCCGATCTTCGCGATGCTGGCGTTCGGCCTCGGGCTGGGGCCGTACATGGCGCAAGTCGAAGGCCACCCGTATCGGCAATACCTCGCACCGGGCATCGTCGTCACGGCGTCGATGTTCACCGCGTATTTTGAGACGAGCTACGGCTTTTTTGTGAAGATGACGTTTGAAAACATTTTCAAGGCGATGCTGACGACACCCATCAGCGCGCGCGAAGTGGTGGTGGGCGAGCTCGTGTGGGTGACGCTCAAAGGCGCGGCGATGGCGGGCGGCATCAGCCTCGTGTTGGCGTGCTTCGGGTTGTTCAATTCGCTGCCCTGGCTGCTGGCGATGCCGTTCATCGGCGGCGCGGTATCGCTCGCCTGCGGCGGCATGGGGCTGATTTGCTGCTGCTTCGTGAACAACATCGACCAGTTCCAGCTTTCCTACGCATATCTGATCTTGCCGCTGTATTTCTTCTCGGGAATTTTCTTCCCCGTCACACAAACGCCCGGCTGGCTGCAAGCCATCGTGAATCTCTCGCCTGTTTACCACGGCGCGCGCCTCGCGCAAATGGCGTTTTGGAATGAATTTCACTGGGGCGAGGCGGCGCTGCACATCGCGGCGCTGCTGCTTTGCTCGGCCATACTCGTGCCCATTGCAAACCGGCTGGTGCGGAAAAAATTGATTAAATGAGGCCATCGGCGCCTTCGCGCCCTACCCTTTCTTTTTGCCCAATTGCCAGATACCGATGAGTGCCGAAAAGGTGGCGATGAAAAAGATGGTGTCGAGAAATTCCCGGGGCAGGCCCCAACCGAGACCTTTGGCCAAATCATAAAAGGCATAGATGCCAAACGTCACCGCCCAAGCGACGCCAATATAACGCTTTTTTTCAAACACCATCCTGAGCGCCAGCACGAAGATGACGCATTCCAGACCGATGGATAAGCAATGAAGTGGGGACATGGCTGGAAAATATTTTATGACAGATCGAGCTGGGTGCGAATGGCGGCCTCGACATTGATCATGTCCTCGCTCGAAACTGTTCCAAGTTTACCTATAAGCCTGAGTTTGCTCACCGTTGTAAGTTGATCGGCCACCGCTTTGCTTTTTTGACCATTAACCGTCACATAAGCTTCGCTCGGGTAAAGGCGGCTGACGTTGCTGGTCATCGGCACAACCTGCACGCGATTCAAGGCATGGTTTGATTGGTCATTGCTGACAATGACGGCGAGGCGTTTTTTGCGAATCTCACCACCCACAGAGGGCTCGAAATTCACCCACCAGATTTCACCGCGGTTCATGGGCGATGTCTCCGATGAGGTTTTCACTCCACTCCAAAGCTTCGTTTTCACGAGCTTCGTCCTGGGCCATTTGCTGATAGGCTTCAGTCAAATCCGGCTTGAGAACATGCGGGCGCACAAGTTCCTCAATGAAATTGCTGATATGTCCCCGCCCCACGACTTTGTGAAGTCCTTCGTAAACATCTTCCTCAACGGTGATTGTGAGTTTCCTGACCATACACGTATACTATACGTATTCGACGGTTTTTGTCAAGTCCAGCATGTCTTCACATTCCTTAAACTAGCGTGCCGGGAATAAATCGAATTAAAGCGGTGTGTCTGTCTACGGTAGAAAAGACAGAGTCACTTCTTCAATAATTTCCCATACTCCTGCAACGAGCGGACTTCTACCGGTTTTTGGCGGATGGCTTTGATGCCTTGGAGCGCCGCGCGCGCGCCAGAGAGCGTGGTGATGATGCACACCCGGCGCAGGATGGCCTGCGAGCGGATGATGTTTTCGTCCTGGCGCGGAATCTGGCCAAAGGGCGTGTTGATGATGAGCTGGATCTCCCCGTTCTTGAGCAGGTCCACCACGGTTGGGCGGCCTTCCTGGAGTTTGAACAGCTTGCGCACGGGCAACCCGGCTTCTTCTAACGCGCGGGCGGTGCCACTTGTCGAGCAGAGTGTGAAACCGAGCCCGACCAGTTCGCGCGCGACCGCGATGGCGCCGGCCTTGTCCGAATTTTTCACGGACAAGAAAACCTGACCGCTTTCGGGCAGCGGAGGTTGCGCGGCCATTTGCGTCTTTGCGTAGGCGAGGCCGAGGTCTTCGTCGAGGCCCATGACTTCGCCGGTGCTGCGCATCTCGGGCGTCAACGCCACGGGCGCGCCGGGGAAACGCACAAAGGGGAACACGGCTTCTTTCACCGCCCAGTAGGGCACGGTGACTTCTTGCGTAAAGCCAAGTTTGGTCAATTTCTCGCCCGCCATCACGCGCGCGGCGAGCTTCGCCAGCGGCACGCCAATGGCCTTCGACACAAACGGCACCGTGCGGGACGCGCGCGGGTTGACCTCGAGCACATACAGTTCGTCGTGCCGGATGGCGAACTGGATATTCATCAGGCCGACGACGCGAAGCTCCCGCGCCAGCGCATACGTGGCGGTGCGCACCTGGTCGAGCATCGCGGGCTTGAGGGTGTGCGGCGGCAGCACCATCGCGGCATCGCCGGAGTGCACGCCCGCGAA
>DATHOB010000360.1:0-2924 GCA_035485355.1 Opitutales bacterium
CGGTCGGGGTGCTCACGCAGCAACTTGAGGTCAATCATGGGAGGGAAAACCGTTTAGCGTGTCAATTTTGCCCGGCGGCGGCGAGACTGAAAATCCGGGTGGTTTAGGCGGGGTACGGGATCAGGAGCCGATGCCTTGACGGTAACTCAATCCTGCTTATGATGTCTCAATGAAAACCAACGTGACATTGAATAACGACGTCATGAAGCCATTGCGTGATGCCCCGCATAAGCAGATTCTTACAACTTACAATATGGGCGCGAACCCGGACATTGACTTTAACAAGGCCAATGCCCTCGCCGCCGAGTTGGAGGATGAGGAAATTATGCGCAAGTTGGCCTTGGGCAAATAGACGGCGAACGTTTGCGAATGAGACATAGCGAGGCGTCATCCAATAATTTCCTTCAACGCTTTCTCGACGTTCATCAAAACGATGTTGGTGCTGAGTTTGGCCATTTTGCCGTCGGGGGCGCGAATGACAGTGTGGCGGGGATTGTCCAGCGGATAAGGGCCGAAACGACCGTGGTCGGTCGGGCCGAACAGCGCGACGACAGGCTGATGCATCGCGGCGGCGAGGTGCATCGGGCCACTGTCGTTACAAATGACGAGGCGCGCGGCGGAGATGACTTCCGGCAATTCATTGAGCCGGGTGCGCCCGAGCAAATTCACAAACTTCGCCTCCGACCAATGCAACTCGGGCTCCGGCCCCATGCTGCCCGCCCAGACGATGGGGATATCCGGTCGGGTTTTTAACAAGTGTTCGGTCAGTTCGAAAAAACCGGGCCATTCCTTTTTTTTGACACGGCTGTCGGGAAACATGACGATGGGGCGGCGCGCGGCCAGGTCGGGAGGCAAAACCGGATGTTCGGTGGCGAGAAACTCCAAGGGCGCGCCGGACAATTCCGCTTTGAGCCCCATTAACGGCAAAAATTGCAGGAGGATGTCCAACGCATGGGCGTGCTTGCCCTCGGGAGGCAACGCCGGTTTGCGGCGGGCAAGCAGCGTTGCGCCCTCGCGCCCATCCGCCCGGCCCGCTTTATGAGTAGCGCGGGCGGCCGCCAGCAGCAGCGCGCTGCGGGCGAGGCCCTGCATATCGAACGCCCAATCGTATTTTTCGCGGCGAATTTCTTTGGCCAGGCGGGCAAAGGCGAGAGTCGAGCCATGTCGGTCGAACTCATAGACGTGCTCAATGGCAGTGCTGGCGCGCACGAGGGGGGCGAAGGCCTTGGCGGCCACCCAATCGACCTGCGTGTCGGGGGATTGCGCCCGCAAAGATTGGGCAACCTGGAGGGCGTGGATGATGTCTCCCAGCGAAGAAGGCTTGATTATCAGGACGCGTGGCATTTCAAAAAGGATGCGCAAAGGCACGATGCCCGGAGCGCCGAGCAAATCCAACTTTTTTCGTGTTCTACTATATCTTGGCGGGAATCGGCTATCTGCTGGCGACGCTGCCCGAAGGCGTCCTGGCGGCGGGCTGCCGCGGCTTGGGGTGGCTCGCCGCCACGTTACCCAGCCGCCGGCGGCGCACCCTGCGCGCGAATTTGCACCATGTATTTCCCGATAAGACCGAGGCTTGGCGGCGCAAAATGGCGGTGGAAACCGCGCAACGCAGCATGGAGATGGTGATTTTCATCCTCGCGTCGCCCTATTTCTCCCAAGCGCGGCTACAGCGGCAATTCACCCTGGACGAGGATTTTAAGCGCTTGCTGAAAGAATATAACACGGCGCCGGGGCCAATGGTCGTGCTGTCGCCCCACTTTTCGATGATGGAGGCCAACACCTTGGTACCGATGCTCTACGGCGGGCCGTTGCCCCCCATTGGCGCTATTTACCGGCCACTCGATGTGCCAGGGATGGAACGCTGGGTAAAATCTACTCGCGAGCGCTGGGGGCTGCAGATGCTCTCACGGAAGGCGGGCTTTTCCCAGGCAATTGAAATGCTGCGGCACGGCGGCGCGGTCGTGGTGCTGTTTGACCAAAACGCCGGAGCCCGCGGAGCGCTGACGTTGTTCTGCGGCCGGGTGTGCTCGACCACGGAACTCGCCGGGCTGCTCGTGGCGAAGTGCAAGGCGCGAGCGTGCTTTATCTACCCGGAGCGAACGGGATTTTTGCGGGCAAAGATTCATGGCGAGTATCTCGACATGGCGCACGAGAGCGATGCCGTGACCTTCGCGACGAATAAATGGCTCGAGGACAAATTGCGTTCGCAGGAAAATTATTGTGCGGACTGGCTGTGGCTGCATTCGCGCTGGCGGCACCAGGACGAGCCGCGCAAACGCTTCCGTCTCGAATCGAAACGGGATTTACTCTCCGCACAACTGGCCAGCCTCGGCCTCACCGCCCCACCCCGCTGCACGCGCTTTTTCATCCGCCTGCCGAATTGGCTGGGCGATGTGGTGATGGCGCTGCCGCTCGTGCGCGCCTTGCGCATTGCGCGCCCGGATGGTGAAATCACGCTGCTCGCCCCGGCGGCGTTTGTGCCCCTGTTGGAAAAAATCGGCGTGGGTGACCGCGTGCTGGCCGTGCCGCCCAAAGGCGCGGGACAACAGACGTTTTATCGCCAACTGCGCGAGGAGTATCCCGACGTTTACATTCTCTTCACTAATTCCTTTCGGGGCGACCATGGCGCGAAGAAGACCGGAGCACCGCAACGCTTTGGCATGCTGCGGCCGGGCAAATGGCGCCCCTATTTGACCCATGCTTGGCGCGTGCCCGCCGAGCTGGATGAAACGCAAACGCACCAAACCCGGGTGTGGGAAAAATTCTTCCAGCATTTTGGGCTACCGGGCGAATTGAATTTCACGCCACTCGCGCGCTTGGCAGCACCCAATAAATCCGCCGGACTTGCCATTGGCTTCATTTGCGGGACGGAGAATTCCCCGGAAAAACGTTGGCCAGTGGAACGCTGGCGGGAATTGATCCAT
>DATHOB010000361.1:0-2567 GCA_035485355.1 Opitutales bacterium
AAACCTGCGCGCCTCCGGGCAAACCCTCCCACCGATGCCCAAGCCTGCTCCGGGCACATCCGCCGCATCTTAATCCATCATTCCCGCGCCCACCCTTGCGCCACCTGGGAACTGATTCAATTCACGACGTTCACCGTCTCCGTGGAGGACTCGACCGTCACTTTCAAATCCGCCATCCAGCGCGTGAGTTGCATTGTGAAGTCGGACATCGACACATCGCTGAGGTCGGTGGCCACAAAACCCAGCCGCCAGTAAGGCTCGCTGCCATCGGTCAGTGCGGAGTCGAAGTCCTGCCAATGGCCGTCGAAATAAAATTGCGTCCACATATGGAAGCCGAGGACGTTGTCCCGCCCCGCGTAATGAGGTACATACACGAGCCCGCACACCACACGTGTGGGCAGCCCGCGCGCGCGGCCTAGCGCCGCGAGCAACACGGCATGTTCGGTGCAATCGCCCTCGCGACTCTTGGCGGTTTCCGAGGCCGTGCCAAAGCCGACGTTCATATCCTTTTTATTGATGTAATCGGCCACAAAATCGCGTAGTTGCCACGCCACCGCTAGTGGCGGAGTATTGGCCGGGCCGCCCGCCTTGGTGGCCAAATCGGCAACCAGGGGATCGTCCTTATCCAAGAAAGCATTGCGGGCGAGGTACGGTGCCGTATCCGCGAGCGCCGGGCCGGGAGCGGCGGTGGCATTTTTCCGCGCCACTGCAGGCCGCGTAAGAGTCAGCCGCACACTGCCATCGGCCAGCACTTCGCCGTGCTCCATCGCCGATTCTGGCAACGGAGGCAATGCCTGCCCATCCGTGCGACTGAGGTGCAACGTTATCGTCGTGGAATTAGTGGGAATGGGCTGATCGAGGGTAATGAGTGAGGCGGAAAAAATGTCTGTCGGCAGGTAATTCGCCTTCGCCTGCGCTTCCGTCGCCGCCACCATTTCGATGGAAATGATTCCCATGGGCACGGAAGTCTTCACCGCGCGTTCATCGCCATCCAGCCACGAAATAGAGTCGACGCCGCCCAACCCATCCTTGGATGCAATATGCGTGGAGACTTTCGTGTCGGTGTATTCCACACCCCGCACCGTCACTTTTTCCGCCGGGCCGACAGTCACATGGGCGGCCAGCGGGGTGTATGCGTCGGAGCCGGGATCGTAAGCTAGAAAATCATAGGCCGTTCCCGGCGCGATGCCTTGGGTCCGGCTGAGCCGTTCCGTGCCCCAATTCATCAACGTCCCGGCGGGAAAGGTGATTTTTTTCTCCTCATGATAAGTCCCTTTTTGCACGGTGACATCGAAGTTCGTGCCATCGCCTTTGCCATCAACCACTGTCGGTTCGTCCCCGGAGTCGGAATAACTATGGAACGAGCGCGCCTGGCCATCCAAAGTCTCCGTACTGTTGCCGTCCTCAATCATCGAGATGAAGCTGCTCAGGCGTTTGATTTTAAACTCCTGGTGCGCTTCGGAAATTATCAAATCACCATCGCGCCGGAAAAGCTGGTGCCCGTAGCCAACCTTCTGTCCATTCATGAAAATCTCCACCCATTCATCATCGAACACACCTTGCGGCGGGTTATGGAAATCGTATTGGGGGGCTGAAGGCAATCCGGCAGCAGCCACTGCGGCGGGCTTGGCCGCGGCGGTGCTGACGGGCGCATTTTGCGCCAAAACGCCGGATGAGGCCACACCAAGGACGACGACAATGAATGGAAGAAATTGATACTTACGCATAAAGAAAACCGGGTGGAGGATTCGGATGGCTGGTAGGACATTTGCCTAGGATAAGGAAACCGGAAAATGCATTATTTGAACAAATAAATATTCCGCGAAACGAAGCGGGCCATTTGATTCAATAATGGGGTTGAAAACAACTCGGGGCGGTTAAAAGTTCCCCATTTGCGGCGTGTACTTGTGTTTTGCCTAACGAGGCGTCAGACTGGCCGGGATTCCGCTTTCTGATTACTTAACATTTTACGCCCTTCCTGCACAGGATGAAAATACATGCCCCAGCACTTTGATTTCATCGTTATCGGCGGCGGCAGCGCCGGTTACGCCGCGGCCCGCACCGCCCGCGACGCCGGAGCGCGCGTGGCTGTGGTGGATGGCGCGGCGGAACTGGGCGGCCTCTGCATTCTGCGCGGCTGCATGCCCTCGAAAACGCTGATTTATTCCGCCGAGGTGCTGCACCTTGCCCAACAGGGCGCGTTGTTCGGTCTCAAAATCCCCTCGGCCAAGGCCGACATGGCCGCAATTCAGGCGCGCAAACGCCGCATCATCGCCGACTTTGCCGACTACCGTGTGCAGCAACTCGAATCGGGCAAATTCGATTTATTCCGTCAACGCGCGCGCTTTACCGGGCCCCGCGAAATCACCCTCGCCGATGGCTCGGTGCTCACCGGCAGTCATTTTCTGGTTTCCACCGGCTCAATCATCAGCCGCCCTTCGCTGCCTGGTCTCGACAAAGTGAAGGCGCTCACCAGCGATGAGGTGTTGGATTTGGAGCGGCTGCCAGAATCCGTCATCGTCCTGGGTGGCGGTGTGGTGGCGTGCGAATTGGCGCAATTTCTCCTC
>DATHOB010000362.1:0-5106 GCA_035485355.1 Opitutales bacterium
CCGCAAGATTGAGGTAATTTTTCTTTTCGAAAACGTGGTCGGAAAATTCATTGCCCACCGCCATGCCCACGCGCCAAGCCCGCCCGTCCGGCCCGATGACGTAGCAACCCGCGACTTCGCCTTCCTCGCCGCCGTCCTCGGCAAACGGGGGAATGTCCAGCGGCTCGCCGTGCGCGCGCAATATTGATCCGTTGCCTTTGTAAAACCATTCCGGCGCTGCGCCGATTTTCCCCGCGCCCGGCCGGCCCTGCTCGACGCCGAGTTGAAACATCCGCATCGAATCCGTCATTTTATCCGCCGCGGCGTGCATGGCATTGCGGTTTTTCGCGCTGCCCCCGTGCGTCAACCCGGTGCCGGAGACGAGGCACCGCGCCGGTTCGTCCGGGTGATCCAGGGGCGGCAATAATTTCCACGGCGATTTCCCCGTGTAAATCGGCTCGTAATCCAAGCATTCATCGGTCGCCTTGGCGCGGGCCAAATCCGCCAATTTTTTCCCCTTGGCCATCGCCTCCAGCACCAGCGTATACACCGAACCCACGCCCGCCGCGAGCAACCGCACCCGCGGCTCTTCGACCAGCGCCACGCGGCGCGTTTTCCCCCGGCAGATTTGGATGAGGCGGGTCATTCGGTGATTTTAAATTTCTTCAACGCCTTCTCATCCACCGTCAGTCCCAATCCCGGCACGTTTTCGTCGAGGTTGATGTAGCCGTCCTTGGCGACGGGTTCGCCCTTGAAGATATACCAGAAGAGCTCGTTGCCGACTTCGACGTCCACGGGCGGGAAATATTCGGCCATCGGCGAATTCAAGCTGGCCATGACGATGTGGTAATTATGCATCTGTCCGGCGTGGGGGATGACGGGGATGGAGTGCGCCTCGGCGAGCGCGGCGATTTTGCGCGCCTGCGTCAACCCGCCGACGCGGTTGGTGTCGAACTGGATGTAATCCACCGCGCGCGCCTCGATGAGTTCGCGGAAACCATAAAGGGTGAATTCGTGTTCGCCGCCCGCGATGGGGACGCGCCCACTGCGTTTAAGCTCGGCGTAGCCGTGGATATCGTCGGGGATGACGGCTTCTTCCAGCCAGCGCAGGTGGAATTTTTCGAGCAGCGGCAGCATGCGCTTCGCGTAGTCGAGGTTCCAACCCATGTAGGCGTCGGCCATGATGTCCACGTCGTCGCCCACGGCCTCGCGCACCACGCGCACCAGCGCCACGTTTTTGCCCATGCCCGCGGCGCCATCCACCGGGCCCCAGCCAAAGCGCAGCTTCATCGCGCGGTAGCCTTCCTTTTTATATTTTTTGGCTTCGGCGGCGAGTTCGTCGAGCGGGGTGGAGTACAGGCGGCTAGCGTAAACGGGGATGCGCGGCTTCGTGCGCCCGCCGAGCAGGCGATACACCGGCTGCTTGGCGGATTTGCCCAGCAAGTCCCACAACGCGATGTCCACCGCGCTGATGGCAACCATGCCGATGCCCTTGCGCCCGAACGCCATCGTCTTGCGATACATATGCTGCCAGAGAAATTCAATGTCCCACGGGTCCGCGCCGAGGAGCAAGGGCTTCAAGTGCAAATCCACGACCTGCTTCGTCACCAATGGCGCGAGCGCGGCATTGCCGATGCCCACGAGGCCATTGTCCGTGAAAATTTCGACGAGCAGCCAGCCATGGAAGGCGAAGGTGCCCATGGTGTCGCGCGTGAGCATGGGCGCGACGGCGTCCATCGGGTTCGTGCAAAAATGCGGCGGCAGCGGGACGGTCGGGCCCTTCCATTGCACGACCCGCGTGCGGATTTCGGTGATTTTCATGTGGGGCAAAAACTGGCGGAGAGGGAGGGATTCGAACCGCCGCCGGGCCAACAACAGAAGCGCTTCATTAAGCGTGGTTTGTGTTGTTTATGAGTGAGTTAGAACAAGAAACATGATGCAGATAATTTCGGCGAAGGGAAGCCAAAAACAGCTCTACTGGCAAATTTGTGGCAAATTTTTCGGTCACACTTGTGCCGTGGCGCAAGGATGCGTATTGGGGTAGCTTGCCCCCTCATTTTTACATCGGCGAAAGCATAGCGCGAAGCATCGTTTTGTCAGCCGCTTCAAATACTTTTGGAATCGAAATGCATTCGACTCCCTCAAATGAGAAGTCCAAGACAGGGCAGAACATTATGCACTTCCCTCGTCCATGCCCAAACTCTAAGAGGCGACTAGCCTTATCCATGAGGATATTTCGATTTGTGGCGAATGTAACTTGAGCGAATACACGAGACCCGTCTGCGGCAATGCCGACGATGTCAATTTCGCGGAGCGCCCTTCCTATTGGACAAAGCAGCCGTTCGATAATATTCCCGTCTTTCATATACTCGTAACACAACACCTCTAATTGGCCTGGGGTGAGAGAGCCAACTTCGACTGGCAGTGACCCGGTGTGATACCAAGTTGCAATACAGTTTTCCATGCTTTTCCATCGACAGAATGTGCCTTGTTGTGGATGACAGGCCGCGAACACCGGCCAGGTACTGTAATCCAATTCCTTCTCATCTTGTAATCGGAGAACTTTATAGCTGACGCCGCCGATAACCTCTCCAGCCAGACCCGAGATCGTATTCGGACGCCCAACCACCATTTTCCCGCCTTGTTGCAGCCGATAATCACAGGCCAAAAGACAATCTCGTGTACCTTTTCCAATCTCATTCAGCAGGGTGATAACGGACTTGCCTCGACCTTGATAAGTAGCCGGGTCTGTACTCAGTGACATACCTCCGGCATAATCGACAGCGCCCAACCTTAGCTTGTATAGCTCCGCGACGATTTGAGGTTTTTGGCCGAAGTTATGCCGCCAGTAATATACCAGAGTCATGGTTTGAGTCATGGATTCAACTGCGAAATCACATCCCAAGCCAGCGTTGCTAAATAATCAATTTTATTCCCGCGATTTGCGCAACGCGCGCGGCAATCTCTTTTCGGCGAAATTTCGCACCTTTGTTAGCGGTGTGGTCTCCATTGGAGCTAAGGGAAGCAGTTTTGCAAACCTCGCGCCAAGGGCATCAGCCCATGAATTCGCATCTGCGCTGATTGCCACCAGCAAAGTTGCCTCCATGAGTGTCACCACGTCCCTCTCACTGTCCTCTCCCGCTCGCGCTTCGCCTAACGCTTGACTTAAAAATTCGCGGACGACGGGAATCAGAATTGAGACATGGCGGCGATCTTGGCGCCGGGCTTGGTCAAGCTCCGCCACATTCGCCAATTTGGCTTTCAGCAGGGCCACCGGGTTGAGTATCCATAGAAATCGTTCGCCGACCTGGACCCGGACGCACATACGCTCAAAATCTTTGGGCGTGAGACCCCGCACCGCGTTTAACACCTCCATCGTCCGCCCATCACTGGCGACCAATGCGGCCACGGCCATTTCTCGCGGAGGGAACAAGCTCAGTGTCCAGCCGGATTTTTCCTGCATCCGTTGCGCGACCTCGCGGTTGCCATAAACGTCACAATCTTTGCTCAGAAACGGCTGCCATGGCTTCAATTCCGGCAGTTTTTGTGCATAAAGTTGCGCCCAGAAATTTACCGCTTGCCCGCCAACCAAAACAGGCCGTGCCTTGTCATCAGGCGCGACTGCCAGCGCAGATAGGAAATCTTCCGGGCGATACTGCGAATTGCTCACGAACGCAGACTAGAAAAAACACTGCTCCAATCAATCTTAACCGTCTGCATGGCCTTCTTTGAGAAAATGCTGTTTTCCCGCTGGACTTGCCCCGGTGTCGCCAAACGCAAGGCTACGCGCTGCGTGTCATACTTGCGCAGGCGTTCATGATAGCGCACCCAGGCTGGCCAATCGGCCTTCTTGGGTGGCTTTGGTGTGGCTAACTTTACCATGGCATCAGCAGTAACAGAGATTTTTCACCCCGTCAAGAATGAGGCTAGGGGGGAGAGGGGCAGCGCTGCCACACGATTCTCAGGCCAGACCGTCAACTCAGAATGCAACTCCTGAAGCATCAAAACCGATTGCGAAATTGCAGACAGCTAATTTCATTTTCATTTACATAGTTTCAATCTTTCAAGAATCTACTCCGGCAATGCACGGTGCAAAAAAACAACATTACTTGCCCTGCGTCTATTTGAAACAGTTTTCAAGTGCTGGCGCTAACGCAACTCGGACATCCAAAGTCTGGCGACTCGATTCAAAGAGATGTATAGAAGTCACAGTAAAATCAGAAGGTCATGAAAAATATTTCTATTCGAAGTCTGACCCCGAAAAACCAGAAAGCCATTTTGGAAATATAGAAATGCAATATGGGCTTATCGCCCAAAAAATTTGGCGGAGTCAAGTTCCGACACGGAACGACTATTTTGGGCTTATTGTCGTGATGATCGACATCCACTTGAGAAGCCCGATATATCAAAATCAGACAGGGGCCGAAAATTTCAAAGCCTACGAGACACGAGTGAGTAGCCTCGGCAATATTTTAGGTGTTCCTAAAAGCGATGCTGCCATGCATGAAATCAAGGAAAGCTTCAGGAAATTCTGGCGTGTTCGCCTATTGAAATCAGCACCTAATTATGAATTTATAACATCTGATTGTCCTTCGCTTTGGTTTACTACGGACGAACATCAGGGGCCTCAGTTTTTCATCATGCCTATTACTCCTTTTCATCTTGCAGTAGCCTTTGATCTGCGACACGTCCGTATGCAGCGTAGTAATCAGATTACAAACCATGATCAACTGACTGTTACGCGAGATTTAATCGGTCACAGTCAAAATGCCATTTATTGCCGAGAAAAGCCGTCGTTGGAGATGATAGAGAAAATTCGCACCTGTTTAAGCAGGCGTCGAACCCCCACTGGGGTCACTAACAATTATGAATCATATGGCCCGCTTTTAGTATGGAGCGAGGAAGACCGTCTTGACTTTGTTAACCCAGTCAGGCCGCCTGCCAAAGTACTTTAATTTCAACAAAGGCCTCTTCAATCGCGAACAGCCAGCAGTAGAAAAGCTCGCCTACACGCGCACGATTCATAGGCTAACCGACTTATGAACGCGCAGACCCCTACTCATCCCCACCGAGAGAGGTTGCTGAAGGTATTTGAATTTCTCAAAGCCTACACCGAGTTGCGCTATC
>DATHOB010000363.1:0-6380 GCA_035485355.1 Opitutales bacterium
CAAAAAGCCGGACACGACGATGGCCGCGCCGATAAAAATGATCAGCAGCGACGCGAGGCCTTTGAGGGGAAACTTGTTCATCGGTTGCGGGCGGCAGCGGTTTGGGGTAGGGCGGGGGATCCAGGCTCGCGCGATTTCCCAGCCCGGGGCGCATCTTTCGCGGCGGCTTCGCTTTGCTTTTCCCGCCGCATATAAGCGATCAGGCTCAGGATAAAATGAACGGCCATGCCAATGCCGACCAGTAACACGGCAATATAGGGCAGCGGCGCGCCGGGATTGCGCACGACTTGCAATTGCGAAGCGGTGTCTCCCTGCGCAAAAGATTGTTGATAAAACGTCAGCCCTTGATAGCGCAAGGGATGATTCATATAGATGAGCACGGGCCGATTTTCACCCGAAGCCGGGTTTTCAAGATGCACCTGGCTTTCAAAGCGTTTAGGCACATCCGTGCCGGGATATTGTTCGTGAATAAATTTATCCAGTTTGATCGTATAGGGCAGGTATTCGCGGCGCGGGCGCAGCGCGACTTCCCATGTGTGGCCATCCACCGTGAAAGTTTGCGGGAGATGGTCCTGAAAAAACGGCGCCGGGGTTCGCGGGTCAAACAAGGTCGAAACCAGCCATTTGCCAATCACGCCCTGCGCTCCATCAATCTCCACTATCGCGCTGGCGGTGTTGGAATCATCGTTCGCATAATCGTAATCCAGGGAAATGACGCCCAAATCGCGATTGGTGGCCACGCCATGGTCGGCGGGCAACTCCGGCAAATTCGCCTTCGGCTCCTGCGAGCGCAACGCGAAGGTGCTGTTCGGGTAATAAAAAACGGTCTTCACCGTGAACGGCAGCGCGGGGTCGTGAATCGGCTGCGTCGGATCGAGGCGCGACACGGGGATGCTCACCACGGTGTCTGTCTTCGGGTCGGTATGGTCAATGAACACCAAGTCCCGCTCACGGAACGACTCGATATAGTCCGACTGTCCGCCCACGTTGATCCACATATAATTTTCCTGCTGCAAATACGCGGTAAGAAAACCGCTGACGATGAGCAGCACGACCCCCGCGTGGATGAGCACGATGCCCGATTTGCGCCACGACGCGCGAAAATACCGAAAGTGCGCGCAGCACAAATTGATGAGCAAAAGTCCGCCGATCAAAAAGCCGCCGGGCAACGGAATGCGCACGCCTTGCAGGGAATCGGCCCACCACCATCGCGCCGGCCAGTGCCAAATGCAAATGAGCGTCTCAAAAAAACGTTTTTGCACCTCGAACACCCCCCAGTCTTGCTGTTCAAATGTCGCCAAAAAAACCAACACCATGGCAAACGCCAGCAGCGTGACCGTCAGCCGGAGCGAGGAGAAAAATTTGAAGACAGCGCGCATCGGAAGGGTATTATTTAATCCTGCCACTGGATGCTGTCGAGAAAGGCGCGGAATTCCGCGCGCTGGCTTTTGATGGTATCCGTCGGGCCCGACATGAGCAGCGACCAAACTTTATCGGGCATAAACACCAGCACCCCTTCGAGGCTCTGTCCCGCGGGGCCGTCGAGCGACACGAGTTGCGCCGCGCGCCCATTGAGGGTGAGATTCTGGACGTTTTCACTGAGGCGTTCCTCCGGCAAATCCGCCGTGAGGCCGACTTTGCCGCGCCAGCGGTTCACATTGGCGAGCAATCCTCCGAGCTGGCCTTGGAAAACACTCACGGAAATTTCCGCCTGCTGGTCCGCCGCGGCGCTCGCGGGTACGCGCCAGCTGCCCTTGCGGGTCGTGGTCAATGCTTCAGCCGCCCAATCCGTGGGAGGCGTCCACTTGGGCGTTGGTGTGGCAGCGGTGAATTCAGCCATGCCTGGCAGCGCACCCATGCTCCCTGGCCCGGCCATCGACGGTGCGGCGGTGCTGTCCGTAATGGCAGGGTGTCCAGCGGGCAAATCGGAATTTGCCACCAATGGCGTCACCGTTTCCTTGGGCACTTTTTCCACGCGGATGGAATCGTCGGTCTTCGGCTTGCAACCGCAACCGACCAGTGCCGCGATGCAGAGCGCGGTGAGAAGCTTTTTATCCACGAATGGACACGAAAAAGAAAATTGGGCGGACACGACAACGAGACTAAAATGAAATGGGTAAATGCAGAACAGCCAGCCTAGCGAGATGCGTTCAGACTGAAAACATGAAAACGGTATTTTTCGGAGAAATAAGGAAGTATTTTGCTCGGTATTTTATTTTCCTCAAAAATTTGCGCTTATTCGCGCATAAGCCATTGATTATGAACTGAATTTGAACAACGCGACATCGCCGTCCTGGAAAAGGTAATCCCGGCCTTCCAGCCGGTATTTGCCCGCATCGCGCGCGGCAGCGATGGAGCCGAGGGCGACTAAATCGGAATAGGAAACGACCTCGGCCTTGATGAATCCTTTTTCAAAATCCGAGTGAATGACCCCCGCGCATTGCGGCGCAGTCATGCCTTTGTGGAACGTCCACGCGCGCGCTTCTTTTTCGCCTGCGGTGAAATACGACGCCAGCCCCAGCAGCGCGTACGCCGCGCGGATGAGTTGCGAGACACCGCTGTCTTTGACTCCAAGTTCGCGCAGGTAATCAGCCGCCTCAGCCGGGGCAAGGTCACCGAGTTCCTCCTCGATTTTCGCGCAAATCACGCAGCTACCCGCGCCATGGTGCTTGGCCGCATACTCGCGCACGCGGGCGACATGCGGATTTTTGTCCGGCGCGGCCATGTCGGCCTCGGCCACATTGCAGGCGAAGAGCACGGGCTTCGACGACAGCAATCCGGCGTGTTGCATCAAAACTTTTTCATCTGGGTGCAATTCCAGCAGATGCGCCGGCTTGCCCGCACCCAGGTGGGCGATGACGCGCTCCAAAAACGCCACTTGCGCCACGGCTTCCTTATCATGTCCCTTGGCCTTGGTTTGCGCCTTGCCCAACTGGCTCTGTGCGCTGTCGAGGTCGGAGAGGAGTAATTCCGTCGAAATAATCTCAATGTCGCGGAGGGGGTCCACCGTGCCCAAGGTGTGGATGATGTCCGTGTCCTCGAAACACCGGACGACGTGGACGACTGCCTGCACTTCGCGGATGTGGGATAGGAATTTGTTGCCCAAGCCCTCGCCCTTGCTCGCGCCCGCTACCAGGCCTGCGATATCCACAAACTCCATCGCTGCGGGGATAATGACGGCCGTCTTGGCGATTTTCGCCAGCGGCGGCAGCCGGTCGTCTGGCACTTCGACCGCGCCGACGTTCGGGTCAATCGTGCAAAAAGGGTAATTCGCGGCCTGCGCCTTGCGCGAGCGCGTCAACGCGTTGAACAGGGTGCTTTTGCCCACATTGGGCAGCCCGACAATGCCAGCTTGGAGCATGGGAGGAAAGAGAGTAGGATTATGACGGAACGGTGAAAACGGAACTGGGAAACCGGCTATATTGCCTCTGTGTTCGCCCAACCGCCAGCCAAAAGAGTAACTCCCCGCTTGCCAAGGGGCGCAGGGCGGGGTAGGGATGGCGCGCTATGAGCGACTCTTCCATCTCTTCCCCGGCCCCGAAGGAATTCGCGGGCGTGACCGTGGTGACCAAGGCCAACATCTATTTCGACGGCGGCGTGGCCAGCCACACGCTTATCTTCTCCGACGGCAGCAAAAAGACCCTCGGTCTCATTCGCCCCGGTTCCTACCACTTCAACACCGACGCCCCCGAACGTATGGAAATCGTCGCCGGGGCCTGTCGAGTTCAGCTGGATAACGAGAAGGCCACGCATGATTATGCCGCGGGCCAGGCCTTTGACGTATCCGGCCGTTCCGGCTTCAGCATCGAAGTCGCCGGTGGCGTTTGCGAATACATCTGCTCGTTCCTCAAATAGATTTCGAGTTTCGGGTTTTGTGTTTCGAGTTGAAGCGGACAAACCCCAAACCCGAAACCCCAAACTCAAACCCCAAAACCAATTCATGCGTTGGCGCTGCACTTGCGCGTATGACGGGACGGACTTTCTCGGCTGGCAGAGCCAGAAAGGTGGTGGCACGGTGCAGGATTTTTTGGAGAAGCGCCTTGCGCAGATTTTCCAGAAGCCAATTCGCGTCCACGGCAGCGGGCGCACGGACTCGGGCGTCCACGCCCGTGCGCAAGTGTTCCATTTCGAGGCGGAATGGGCGCATCCCGTCGCGCACTTGCAGCGCGCGCTGCGCAGCGGTTTGCCGCGTGGGCTGGTGGTAAACAATGTGCGCCGGGCCGCGCCGGACTTCCACGCCCGCTACAGTGCCCGCGGCAAACGTTACCGTTACAAACTATATCTTGGCCATGCCGGGCCGTTTGAGTCGCGCTGGTGCTGGTCCTTCGGCGATCGCGCCTTGGATATTGAAAAAATGCGTGCGACAGCGAAGAAACTGCTCGGCAAACACGATTTTACGGCGTTCTCGGGGCAATACGAGCAGGGCGAAAATCCGGTGAAGGATTTGCGTCGATTGGACATTCTCAAAAAAGGCCGCCGCGTCGAATTTGTCGTCGAGGCCAGCGGTTTTCTTTACAAAATGGCGCGCGGATTGGTCGGTGCATTGGTCGCAGTCGGGCTCGGCAAATTAACCTCCGAGGAAGCGACGCAACTTCTCCAGACCAAAAAAAGAATCCAAGCCATCGCCACCGCCCCGGCGATTGGGTTGTGTTTGGAGAAAGTGTATTATGCTTTGCCGAGGCAAGTACGCCGAAGCCAAAAATCGCCGCAAGAATCGGGTGGGTAAACGTGGAATTTGCGCTATGATAAGCGCGTGAATGATTTTGCCCGCATTGCCCAAGTGATCCGGTTTTTGGACGCAAACCACACCGCGCAGCCAGCGTTGGGCGAACTGGCGTCCGCGGCGGGCTTGAGCGAATCGCATTTTCACCGGCTGTTTCATCGCTGGGCCGGGGTCACGCCCAAGGATTTTGTGCAATGCCTCACCGTCGAACATGCGAAGTGCCGGCTGCGCGCTTCGGCGAGTGTGCTGGATGCCGCGCTGGATGTGGGTTTATCCGGGCCGGGGCGGCTGCATGATTTGCTGGTGACGATCGAGGCAGCCTCGCCGGGCGAATACAAGAGCGGCGGCAAGGGCATGGATATTACCTGGGGAATGGCGGAAAGCCCCTTTGGCTGGTGTTGCCTCGGGTGGAATGCGCGGGGTATCTGCCATTTGGCGTTTCACGACACCAACGATGGCTTGGGCGAACCGCCCGAATTGCGGGAGAATTGGCCGATGGCGAATCTGCGGCATAACGACCATGAAGCACGCAAAAAAGCGCAGCACATTTTTAATCGCGAAAGCAAAATCAATGGTGCCATTAAAACTTTCGTACGCGGCACACCGTTTCAATTGCAAGTATGGCGGGCGTTGCTCCGGATTCCCGAAGGTTGTCTGGCCAGTTATCAGACAGTTGCGCGCGCGATTGGTAATCCCCAGGCAACCCGGGCCGTCGGCACCGCTTGCGGCGCCAATGCCGTCGCCTATTTAATCCCGTGCCACCGTGTCATTCGGGAAACCGGAGTGGTGCGTGGCTACCGCTGGGGCAGCACCCGCAAACGCGCCTTAGTAGCTTGGGAAGCGGCCCATACTGAAAACCTGAAAATCGGCTAAGTCCGAACGATTTCTTATAGGTAGCCAGCTTTTATGCTAACGCCGGCGGAATGGCTGGTTGGCCAGAGCAAAGCCGCGGTTGCGGCGTTTAGGCGCAGAAGGCGCGGCGGAGGTCTGCAGATTCGGCTCGGTGCGGTAGGCAAAGTCCTCGAGCTTGCGGCGTTCGATGGGCCGGCCGATCATTTTTTCAATCGCGCTCAAGTAGGTGCTCTCGTCGGAAGAGAAAAGGGTGTAGGCTTCGCCTTCCTTGGAAGCACGGCCCGTGCGACCAATGCGGTGGACATAGTCCTCCGGGTGTTGCGGTACGTTGTAATTGATAACGTGGCTGATGCCCGCGATGTCCAGCCCGCGCGCGGCGATGTCTGTCGCGACCAATATTTCATACTTCCCGCTCTTGAAACCGGCCAGCGCCTCCGTGCGCTCTTTCTGTGAGCGGTCGGCGTGCATGACGGTTACGGGATGGTTGTGTGCGATGAGCCACTCGGCGATGCGGTCGGCGTCCCGCTTTGTGCGGGTGAAGACGATGACGCTGTGGTATTCCATCTTGCCGAACATTGCCAGCAGCAGGTCGTATTTCTGGATGCCGTCGACCGGGAAAATCGCGTGATCCACGGTATCCGCCGGGCTAACGCGGTTGCCAATGGCGACGTCAATGGGGTCGCGCATGTGGCCGGAGATGAGGCGCTTGATGGCCGGGGCCACGGTGGCGGAAAAGAGCAGCGTCTGCCGGTTCTTCGGGCACTGGTTCAAAATCCGCGTCACGTCGTCGATGAAACCGAGGTCG
>DATHOB010000364.1:0-3474 GCA_035485355.1 Opitutales bacterium
ATTTACTCCAGAAGGAGGACGCATCGACATATCCACCCGCCCGTTCAATGAGACGCAGATGGAATTGCGCGTCCGCGACACTGGCATAGGCATCAAGCCGGTGGATGTGGACAAGCTGTTCACCGAATTTCTCCAGCTTGATTCCGGTTTGGCGCGCCAATACCAGGGGACGGGTTTGGGGCTCGCACTCACGAAACGAATCCTGGAGCACCAGCAGGGCAGCATTCGGGTGGAAAGCGAGTTTGGCAAGGGCAGCACTTTCATCGTGGTTCTGCCGCGCACTATTGAAAAAGAGAACCTCTCAGGCAGCAAACCACCGACTCCAGCTTGAGGAGGAATGCCTAGCGAAGAACGGTGAAATTTATACGGCATAGAATCGTTATCCATTTATTAATCAATGAGTTGCGGTGCGTTTATTTTTAAAAAAGTATAAAATAATCGGATTCTCCTTGCATAGAGGCTCTTTTTTAGGCACTTTCGATTCACCTATATACGGCATATTTTGCGCCGTACTCGCATGAATAACCCATCGCCCAAGGCACATGCTGTTTGGCTGCAATTGCAGCCAGTGACGCATTTTGCCCCCTAAAAACTGGTATGGGATATGCTTGTTAAAAACCCGTTAAGATGCCCTTTCGACCCCAAAGCTACCCCGCCACATGCAACATGAAAACAACGAAACTGACCCGGCGCCATTTCCTTGGCCTGACCGTGGGCTCGGCATCGCTGTTGGGTGCGGACGCATTTTTGATCGAACCAACGTCGATCAAGACGCGTTTTGTCCAGCTGGCGCATGGCGAGACCACGCACCGCATCGTCCAGTTCAGCGACACACACCATAAGGGTGATCGCGCGTATCTGGCTGAAGCGGTTCGCCAGATCAATGCATTGTCGCCGGACGTTGTTTGTTTCACGGGAGACTTGGTCGAGCATTCTGAGCACCTGCCGGAGACGCTGGATGTGATCAAAGGCATCAAAGCGCCCATCTACGGCGTGCCGGGCAATCACGATTATACTTCGGGAGCGGACTTTCCCACCATCAATGCGGCCTTTGCCACGACGGGTGGACGCTGGCTGCTCAACGAGAACGTGGCTCTCGATGGCGGTCGGTTGAACATCATCGGCGCAGTTTGCGACCAGCCGGATGCCGTGCAACCGTTGCCGGATGCCAAGAACGTTGTGCTTATGCACTACCCGGAATTTGTCGAGAAACTCGAAGGCAAGAATATCGACCTCATGCTGGCCGGGCACTCGCACGGCGGTCAGGTGCGCCTGCCCTTTGTCGGCGCCATCATTTTGCCCAAAGGCACCGGCCCCTATCAGATGGGCCTGTATCACACCCCCGCCGGCCCGCTCTATGTCAACGCGGGTCTGGGCTGCTTGCACTTGGATGTGCGATTCAACTGCCCGCCGGAAATCTCGGTCTTCGAAGTTTAATGAAGTGAAGAATAATTGTCCACGAATGGACACGAATAAGAAGAAGCTGTGCTTGGTTTCCCATTCGTGTCCATTCGTGGACAAAATATTTTCGCTATGCCTTGGATGGCAATGACGGCGGCGAAGGCTTCAGACTTTCCTGGGCGGAGACCAACTGGCCAAGAACACCGGAATTTTGCGGCACGAGAGTGATGTCCACCTGGCCGTTGATGATGTTTTGGGTTTCGAGGGTTTGGAACAGCGCCTCCGCAATGTCGGGATCCTCGGAAATGATTTGCAGCGCCGCACCGACGATTTGCGGGCGCATCGCGGCGGCCTTGGCGAATTCAATCGCGGCCTGCCGTTCGGCGGTGCTCGTTATGATGCTCACCTGATTCGCGCCGTCCTGCTTGATGGCGGCAGTGACCTGGCGGAGACGGTTGACGACTTTTTCCTCGATTTGCTTGGTCATATCGTCATCCCGGAAATGCACTTTGCGGATGTACACTGAGCCGAGGTTGTAGCCCCATTCCAGTGATTGCGGGGAGACTTCCTGGCGAACCGTCAGGCTCATCGCGTGGCGGTTTTGCAGCATGTCGGCCAAACGCAGATTGCTGAGGCAGCGTACGGTCGAATTGCCGACGTTGGCGGCGAGCGAGCCGCGCGGGTCGGCATTCTTAAAGAGAAACGCCACCGGATCGCTGATGACCATTTCATACCAGATGCCGATTCCCATAGGCGCGCCTTCCTCGGAATTCACGGGCGTGCTGCGCAGGTACGATTGGTCGATGCGCAAGTCGAGCACGTGGCAGCGGCCGAGCATCATGCATAGGGGCGCCTTGATGCCGAGCTTGGTGAAGAGGAAATGCAACCCCGGCTGGTCAATGACTGTCAGGACTTTGCCGAAGAGCACATAGACCTTGCACTGGCGCTCCTGGACAATCGTGTAAAAGCCCAGACCGCGTGCGAGCGCGAATAACGTCGGCACGCAGATAAACAGCGCCACGCAGGTGATACCCGCGGCGGTGACGAATTGCTCCAGATTATTCATGGCGGGCCTCCATGATCACGGATTTCGCCTCGCTGAACAATTTCAGGCGCACGTTGCGAATGTAGGCCTTGAGCGCTCCCGCGCCGCTCTTCTTCAAGTCGCGCAATTGATTGGCCAGTGCCACGAGCGGTTGCACCTCCGCTTGGGCTTTCAAAGTTTCAATTTCCACTGCGCGTTTCGACTGCACAATCTTCTGGTCCGCGCCCGCCTGCGCAAGGCTGATGCTGGACGAAACTTCGTTGTAGGCGGTATTGATCGCCGCCAGGGCGGATTCGACTTCGGGTGGCGGATCAATCTCGGTGATCAGCGAAGCGTCGAGGGCGATGCCGTAGCGGGCTTCTGAGCCAGCGCACTCCTTGTCCATATGCTCGTTCAAGTCGCGCAAATTTTTGCGCAGGTCATTGATGGAAATACCGGTGACGGCCGTGGCCGCGCCGACGTGCGGCGCCGTGTCGGAGAGGTTGGCGGGCGGTGGAGGTGCTTCGAAAGTGGCAATGCGCTCGCGCAGGATGGAGACGAAATACCCCATGACGTGCGTGATGGGGTGCTTCACGCCGAACATATACGCATAAATGTTTTTCTCGGAAACGTGGTAGCGGATTTGGCCGACGAGACCGGTATTGAGCTGGTCCTTGGTAATGGCTTCGAGCAGCGTGCCGTTGTTATTGGCGCGCGCGTCTTCGAGGTCCACTGCCATGTTAATGGTTTGCGTGGCGACGGAGATGCGGTACACGCGTTCCCACGGCCATTTGAAATACGGCCCGCCCGCGGGGATGACGCGCAACTGGGGGTAATTGTAGCGCGGTTTTTCCTCTTCCGTCAGGTGCACGGCGATCGGGTCATCGAGGGTCGTCGCCTTGCCAACGCGCTCGGCCCGGCCAAAACTGGTCTTTACCGCGCGCTCATTCTGATTGACGGTGTAGAAGCTGGTCGCCACATAGCGCAGAACAAACCAAGCGAGGAAACCGACAATGCAGCCGAGAAGGATATACATAAGGGGTAACGTG
>DATHOB010000365.1:0-2082 GCA_035485355.1 Opitutales bacterium
GTGGGTGTGCTCACGTTCGCCCCAGAGTCGTAACACCCGGCCCGGCGCGGTGCGGCCTGCGCGGCCCGCGCGCTGGTCGGCGCTGGCCTGCGAAATATTTTCAATCAACAGAGTATCGATGCCCCGGCGTGGGTCGAACCGAGCGGTGCGGGCCAGCCCGGCATCAATAACAATCGTGACGCCATCAATTGTCAGCGATGTTTCGGCGACATTCGTGGAGACGATGACTTTGCGGCGGCCGGGGGGCGCGGGGGCGACGGCGCGGTCCTGCTCGGCGGCGGGCAATTCCCCGTACAGCGGCAGCAACAAGCAATCGCGCGCGGCCGGCACGCCTTGCAACGCGGCGAGCGTGCGGCTGATTTCGTACCCGCCGGGCATGAAGATGAGGCAGTCGCCCACCGGATTTTCCTCGAGCAGCCGCCCACAATGCCACGCCGCCTGCTCCCAAATCTGCTTGTCGGCCACCGCCCGCGCCTGCGCCGAGTATTCGATGACGATGGGAAACGTGCGCCCTTCGCAGGTGAGAATTTCGCTCGGCTGCAACCACGCGGCCAACCCCGCGGCGTCGAGCGTGGCCGACATCACGACCAACAGCAAATCCGGCCGCACCGTCTCCTGCGCGCGGCGGGCCAGTGCGATGGATAAATCCGTGCTCAAATGCCGCTCGTGAAATTCATCAAACACAATCGCGGCCACACCGGGCAATTTGAGATTGTCCAAAAGCTGGCGGAGGAGAATGCCTTCGGTTACGAACTTGATGCGCGTGCGCGCCGACACCACGCGATCGAAGCGAATTTGAAAGCCCACCTCGCCGCCGAGCGGCGAACCCCGCTCCTCGGCCACGCGCTTGGCGAGCATCCGCGTCGCAATCCGCCGCGGCTGGAGCACCACCACTTCCCCACCCTCGGCCAGCTTTTCATCCAGCAACATCTGCGGCACCTGGGTGGATTTGCCCGAACCCGTCGGCGCCTGGATGACGATGCGGCGCACCCGCCCCGCCGCCATGCGCAGCGGCGCGCGCAGTTGCTGGATGGGCAGTGTGGAAGGGTTCATAGCGGGAGGAGAATGAAAGGGTGAAAATGCAACAGAACTGAATTTTTAACCACACAAAACATAAAAGACGCAAAAAAAGAAACCGTTCACTCTTGCGCCAATGCACGCTTGGATTTTGTATGATGGGCACATGAGCGCGGAAGTTACCTTTCACATTTTGGGCAGTAGCAGCGCGGGCAATTGCGCCTTGCTGACGACGCCCGGCTGCCGCGTGCTCATCGACATGGGTTTCCCCGCCCGCAAGCTTGGCGATTTGTTGAAGCCCCTCGGGCTGGGGCTCAAGGACGTGGACGCCGTGTTCATCACTCACGAGCATGGCGACCATACCTGCGGGCTGGCCGCGCTCCTGCGCCACCCGCACGTCCAAGTCTTCGCCAACCGCGAGACCGCCCGCACCGCGCAAACCCGCCTGCGCTTCCGCCCGGCGTGGCAATTTTTTGAGACCGGCACAACGTTTGCATTCCGCGATTTGGAGGTGAGCAGTTTTTCCATCCCCCATGATGCCTCCGACCCTGTGGGCTTTGTTTTTTCCTTCATCGGCGCCACCCTGGAAAAATCGCCGCGCCGCATCGCGTGGTGCACGGACCTCGGCTATGTGCCGGAACTGGTGCGCGAGCGCATCCGCGGTGTCGACGTGCTGGTGCTCGAAAGCAATTACGACCCGGACATGCTCGACCGCGACCACCGCCGGCCATGGGCACTCAAGCAACGCATCAAAAGCCGTCACGGCCACCTTTCCAATTACGCCGCGCACGAACTCCTGCGCACAACGGAAAACGCGTCCTGGCGCCGGGTTTACCTCGCGCACCTTTCGCGCGAGTGCAACGACGTGCAACTCGTGCGCGAGACTTTTGCCACGCTCGGGCAAAACGGCCACCGCTATGCCATCGAAGTCATTGACCCTGCGGCGGAAGCGATGATCACCTGCGAATTCGCCACCCTTTAATGCAATCATCCGTGCCGAAAATGGCTTTTGCGTTAAATTAAGCTATCCGTTCGCCATTGTTCTTGCACCCGGGATAATCTTCC
>DATHOB010000366.1:0-4387 GCA_035485355.1 Opitutales bacterium
TGCGCATGTTGCTCGAATCCCACACCCCGGTCGTCACCATCTTTGGCAAATCCTGGTTGCTGCATGTGACGGAGGTTTTACGCGTTACGCCAGCCGAAAATTTGGCGATGATCGCCGACACCGTGCGCCATCTCGCGCAAAATGGCCGCGAAGTTATCTACGACGCCGAGCATTTTTTCGACGGTTTTAAGGACAATTCGGAATACGCGTTGCAGACTCTAGACGCGGCCCATACCGCGGGCGCGAATTGCCTGACGCTGTGCGACACCAATGGCGGAAGCCTCGTGTCGGAAGTGCGCGATATCACCGCCGAAGTCGTGCGGCGTTTTCCGCGCGCGCGCATCGGCCTGCATTGCCATAACGACGCCGGGTTGGGCGTGGCCGTGACGCTCGCGGGGGTCGAGGCCGGCGGCACGCTCGTGCAGGGCACTATGAACGGCTTCGGCGAGCGCAATGGCAATGCGAACCTGACGACCATCCTGCCCAACCTTGCGTTGAAGATGAAGCGCACGATGAACTGCAGTTCGCGTCTCACGGAATTGCGCGATCTCTCGCACTTCGTGGATGAATTGGCGAACTTTCGCCCCGATGCCAAGGCGCCCTACGTCGGCGCGTCGGCCTTTGCGCACAAGGGCGGCGTACACGCCGATGCCGCGAGCAAGGTTGCGCGTTCCTACGAGCATATCGACCCCGCGCTGGTGGGCAACCTGACACGCGTGCTGGTCTCTGATATGTCGGGCCGGGCGTCAGTGATGTTGAAGGCGCGCGAACTGGGCCTCGACCTGGATGCGCGTTCGCCAAAATTGAAAGATTTTCTCGCGGAAGTGAAGGCGCGGGAATTTCGCGGTTACCAATACGAGGCGGCGGACGCATCGTTCCTGCTGCTGCTGAAACGCTATTTGGAAAATTGGAAGGAACCGTTTGAAGTGCTGGGCTACCGCGCGACTGTGGAACGCGAAGGCCAGGGTTCGCTACTCGCCGAGGCCACGGTGAAGTTGAAAGTCGGCGAGGTAGTGCGTCATGAAGTGGCGGAGGACGCCGGGCCGGTGGGCGCGCTGGACCGCGCGTTGCGCAAGGCGCTCTTGCCGAGTTTCCCCAAGTTGGGGGACGTGCGACTGGCGGATTTCAACGTCCGCATTGTGGACACCGGACACGGTGCGCAGGCGGTTATCCGCGTACTGGTGGAATCCACTGACGGCCATGAAAACTGGGGCACGGTCGGGGCGTCGGACAATATCATCGCGGCTTCGTATGAAGCACTATGCGATTCCTACGCCTATAAACTTTTGCGCGACGCGGGACGAAGTCAGCCCAAAACCTAAAATTGTGTTGGCGTGTTTTAGGAAAACTCACGGATTCATCGTGTAATCGGTATTAAATACGGTCCTGCCCCAGCATCGAGAGTGTCTGCCGAGTTCGGCATGGCCGATTCGTCGTCGGGATGAATCGGAATTTCCCGAATAATTCCTTTTTGACGCTGAATGCCGATTTGGCGCTGCATACCGACTTGGGCTGGTGTAGCCATCTGTAGCTCTTCGATTTTCTTTTCGTAAGCTTGAGCAGTCACATTGTTGGGATCGCTGTCAAGTACAGCGGCAAAATTTTTAATGGCATTTGTGTAGTCGCCTGCCATAAAATCCTTTTGGCCAATTTGCAATAGTAGCGCTATTTGCACTAATTTTTTAAAAATCTCATCACCAGCCGCTTGCGTTCCTTGGTCTGCCGTGGTTTTCGTGGAAGCAGGAGCATTTTTGGCGGCCGACATATCTTCCGAGGCGGTATTGTTTAACGGTAAAATCGCAGAGGCAGACGGCGTCTTGGTCTCTGGTGCTGTGGCGCATGCGCTGCCTGCCGTGGTCAAAACAAGCAATAACACGCCCAAAATTATTTGGCACAGTTTCATGGCGTGGTTTTCGAGGGCGGTAATGACGATCTCCAAGGCAGCTGATTCATTCCTTCGGAAACAGCCGGAACCGTGATTGCTCGCGTATGGAAAACAGCGAGACCGCCAGATACTGGTCGGTGGCGCGGAGGCGGCGGCTGACTTCGCGGGCGAGATTCAGCAGCATGGTCGCGTACACGCGGGTGTTGCGCAGGTTGAGCTTGTAAAGGTCGATGTTGTCGAGTGCGAGCACGACCGTGTTGGCATGGGCGACGACCGTGGCTGAACGCGGTTGCTGGTCAATCAACTCCATTTCACCGAAAGTGTCGCCCACATGCAGCGAGGCGATTTTCTCCTGGCATTCGCCTTCCCGCGAAACGATCTGCTTGAGGATGTCCACACTGCCCTGATAAATGACGTAGAGCGAGCCGCCGCGTTCGCCTTCGGAGATAATGCGTTCGCCCCGCTGGAATTGCTCAATGCGGAAAAGTACTGGAAGGTCCTTCAAGTCCTCCTCGGCCAGACCGGCGAAGAGGCCATGGCGTTTAAGAAACGCCGGATCGATGGAGATTTTTTCTGGGGCGTGCTTGCTCATGAACAAAGCTACGTCAGGGGTGGGGGGAGCGACCGGCAGAAGGGTATTTTGCATAAATGTGGGGTGCACGCAAGCATTGGCGGTGGAAGTAGGTAAGATATCCTTCGGCGGCATGGTTTTGTCGCCGGAGAGGTAAATTTCCTGAAAAATTAAACAATCAGGGTAAATGGTGGAGCAAATCGACCACGGTGGTAAAATCCACTGAAGTAAATTTACTGAGCAACCAACTTTATCGACTGTTCCATCCGATGCTTAATTCCAACCGCAGTTTCTTAATGCGTTTTTATTGGCGTTCCAACGCCGCCAAAGAAAAATCATGCCCGCTAACGTCGATCAGGATAGCTCGAACTAGTTTTTAGGGCCACAAGTCCCGCGTGGGATGGCCATTTCACCATCGCAATACTGGATGGCCTTATCATAACTACGGCGTTCCAGAAAGTGCACCAGCTGCGGAGGTATCTCCGCCTGGTGTTGAGTAAGCAACAATTCAATCTCTGCCAATACGGTCATCATTTTGGCCAATCCCTCTTTGCCCGGTTGCGGTGAACGCACTTCGGCAAGCAAAGCTCGCAGAGGTACCAGCCAAACCGGAGATGAAAGTGGTAAAACAGACGAAGACATGGCTTTGTAACTGAGTAGCGTATCAATAGTGCCCTAACTAGGCAAGAAAATCTTAATTAAATTTAAATGTTTTTTATATTCAAAGAGTTACATGATTTAATTTTTGAGTTATTAAAAAAGACAGACAGGTTTGTCTATTATTAATGCTTATTTTACTTGTTGTTCCTTGCAATTTGCAAACAAACGACTAACTTCAGGAACTTGTTGCTTAATACCCCTGTTATACCCCCTTTTAACTGATTTTTTCGATGAAAAACCTCTCTTTTGCCAATCGGTGGAACTCCGACCTAATAGACCAATACTACGAAAGCTGGTTGCGCCAGCCTGAAAGTTTGGAGCCGGACTGGCGTGCCTTTTTTGAAGGCTTCGAGCTGGGCCAAACCCGCACTGACGCGGCCCCAGCAGCCACGGCTACGGCCACTATGCCATCGACTGTGCCCACCGACGCAACGGCGGGCATGGATCCGATTCTGCAAGCACGGGCCACGGGCGCCATTTACGCCTACCGTGGTATTGGACACACCCAGGCCCATTTGAATCCGCTGCAAATCCAACCGCCGTTGAACCCGCGTCTGTCTTTGGATCGCCTCGGCTTCACACAAGCAGACCTGGATCGGGTATGTTTCACCGGTAATTATTTGCAGGGTGGTACGATGACAGTGCGTGAATTGCTCCGGGGCTTGAATGAGACTTATTGTGGGCAAGTGGGCATCGAGTACCTCCACATTCAGGACACCAAGCGCCGCCGTTGGCTGCAATCGCGCATTGAGCCATCCAATCTGAAACCCGCATTGACTCGCGCCGAAAAATTGCGTGCGTTAAAAAAGATTTCCGAGGCGGAGATTTTTGAGAGTTTCCTGCATACGCGTTACCAAGGCCAAAAACGCTTTTCGCTTGAGGGCGGGGAGACGATTATCGCCGCGCTCGACGCCTTGGCCGAACGTTGCCCGCAAGCAGGCGTCGAGGAGCTGGTGATGGGCATGGCGCACCGCGGGCGGCTTAATGTCTTGGTCAATATTGTCGGCAAATCCTACGAATATCTGTTCCGCGAATTTTCGGCCAATTACATCCCCGACACAACCCACGGCGACGGCGATGTGAAATACCATCTCGGATATGAGGCGGACTTCAAGACTTCCGAAGGCAAAACAGTACATATCGGCTTAGCCGCCAACCCGAGCCACTTGGAAGCCGTGGATCCCGTGGTGCAGGGCAAGGCCCGCGCGCGCCTGCGCCGCCGGGGCGACATGGAGGAGCGCAAGAAAGTTGTGCCAGTACTCATTCACGGC
>DATHOB010000367.1:0-2483 GCA_035485355.1 Opitutales bacterium
AGCAAAATATTCCCGGTAAAACCATCGCACACCACCACGTCCACCTCGTTGCGGAAAAGTTGGAAGCCCTCGACCGGCCCGACATAATTCATCACCCCGTTCGCGCTTTTGAATAAATCGTGCGCTTGGAGAATCTTGTCACTCCCCTTGCCTTCCTCCGTGCCAATTGTCAGCAAGCCCACGCGCGGATGTTTGATGCCCAACGCGCACCGCGCGTATTGATTTCCCAGCAACGCATTGTGCATCAAATGCACCGGGTCGCCATCGGGGTTCGCCCCGGCGTCAATCAACACAAAGCGATGCCCGCGGCTCGGGATGACGCTCGCCAGCGCCGGGCGGTTGATTCCTTCCATCGGGCGCAGCCGCAGCGTGCCGCCCGCCATCAGCGCGCCCGTGTTGCCCTGGCTCAACACCGCCTGCGCGTGGCCATCCTTCACCAATTCAATCGCCCGCACCATCGACGAATCTTTTTTCTGCTTCAACGCCGCAATCGGCTTTTCATCCATGCCGATGACTTCCGAGGCATGCACAATCTTCACCCGCTCGTCGTGCGTCATGCCCTCGTCCTTCAAAAGTTTTTGCAGCGTCGCCTGGTCGCCCACCAATAAAATCCGCGTCGGGGTGGATTTCTTGTGCAACGCCAGCCGCACCCCTGCGACCACTTCCACCGGCCCGTGGTCTCCGCCCATGGCATCAATGGCCAGCACGTTGCCCGCGCCGTTGAATCCGTAGGCTAATTCAGCACACATGACGTGGGGTAGGAAAGTTTCCGCCGCCGCCCAATTCCACTGCCGCGCAGCCGGGGGTTTAGACTTCGACGTCCAGCACCTGGCGACCACGATACATGCCATTGGCCGGGTTCACCCGGTGCGGCATAAACACGGTCCCGTCCGTCGGGTCCTTCGACAGTTGCGGGGCCTTATACCGGTTGGCGCCGCGCCGGAGGGCGCTGCGTCGTTTGGACTGTTTGCGTTTCGGATTGGCCATGGTGGCAGAAAGTTGGAGCAGTGGCCAATCGCAAGCGCGCGACCGGCCAAGGGGCCAACTTTGGCCGACCTCCCCGCCCGGGTCAAGCCGGGAAAGCAGCCAATTTATTCCCCGTTAAGACCCTGACTCCATTCTAGGGGCTCTTTGCCCGCCACAACGATGCAAATGGCCCAGTTTTTCGGTCCCGGCTTGGTGCCTTCACTTCCGCACTCCGATTTCACATTTCAAATTAGTCACCCCTCCGTGTACTCCGTGCCCTCCGTGGTTCAATTTCTTCCGATTTCGCGAGTTTTGGTCGATAGCTTGTATTTCCGCATTCCGCACTCCGATTTCACACTTCCCCCTCACCTCACCCAGGCGGCTTAGCCGCCGGGAGTTACCCCCGAATGAGTGCAACACTCAGGCGTGAACTTGTGAACGGACTGAATCCCGCATGGGGGTAAAAAACTCGAGACTCGAAACTCCAAACTCGAAACCTACCCCTTCATCTCCCACAGCACCACCGCCGCCAGCGCCAGCCGATACCACGCAAACACCGTCAACCCATGCCGCCCCAACCAGCCGACAAACAACTTCACCGTCACCAACGCCGCCACCGTCGCCACCGCCACGCCCAGCAGCATCGGCCCCAACGGCAACCCCTGCCGGATGTCCGCCCAATGCCCGTGCGCCTCGTAGCCCGAAGCCGCCGTCAACGTCAGCAACCCCAGCAAAAAGGAAAACTCCGCCGCGCGCGCCGGCCGCAGCCCCACCAAATACCCGCCCACCATCGTCATCATCGAGCGGCTCGTCCCCGGCCACAACGCCGCACACTGGCACACCCCGATGACCAGCGCCTGCTGCCACGTCAGTTCATGCAATTCCGGCCCCGGGCCTTTGCCCGTCTGCTGCCCCGCGCGCCAATATTCAGCGAGCGCGATGATCACCGCCCCGGCAATCAGCCCCGCCGCCACCGGCTCGTAGGTAAATAAATGCGCGTGAATCCACTTGTTCGCCAAAAATCCCAGCATCCCCGCCGGCAAAAACGCCAAGACCAAATTCCGGCACACCACCAACCCCTGCGGGTCGCGCCCCACCACCCCCCGCAGCACGCTCCACACCCGCCGCCAGTATAAAACCAGAATCGCCGCAATCGGCCCCGCCTGCACCATCACGTTATAGACATCCACCGCGTCCTTCAGCGTCAAAAATCCCGTCCCCGGCGGGTTCCGCGGGTCGTCCGCCATGATTAACTCCTGCGGCCGGCCCTTGCCATCCAGCACGGGCACAATCGCCGTCGGCTCGCCATGGCCATCATGGATCATGATCGGCTCGCCATTGGCGTCCGGCAATGGCGATTGCGCATCCAACCCCAGCGCATGGGTGACGAGAATCGTGTGCCCGATGGACGACACCGGCAAATACTCCGTCGCCCCCTCAATCAAGCCCAGCACCGCCGCATCCGCATACGTCATGTTCCGCCACTTTTCCCAGCCCGCAACCCCCATCTGCTGCCC
>DATHOB010000368.1:0-4115 GCA_035485355.1 Opitutales bacterium
TCCTGCTCGATGGAGCCGGATTCGCGCAGGTCGGACAGGCGGGGCAGGCGCTTCTCTTTTTCGCTTTCGCGGTTGAGCTGGCAGAGCACCATCACCGGTATGCTCAGCTCCTTGGCCATCGCCTTGATGCCGCGCGAAACCTCGGCCACCTCCTGCTCGCGGGAATTGAACTGCCCGGCCGAGGCGACGAGTTGCAGGTAGTCAATGATGACCATGCCCAGCTTGTGCCGGGAATGCAGCCTCCGGGCCTTCGCGCGCATTTCCAAAATATTCAGGTTCGCGCTGGCGTCGATCCACAGCGGCGCGGCTTTAAGGAGTTTCGCGGATTCGATCAATTCGCGCTGTCGGTCGCAAAAGCCGTCCTTCAATTTCTGCATGTCCACCCGGGCGTTTGAGCACAGCATGCGCATGGCGAGCTGCTCGGCGGCCATTTCGAGGCTGAAGATGAGCGTGGGCACGGGCGGGCGCGTCTCGCGCGGCGCGGGCATGGCCGCATGTTCCGCGATGTTCATGGCTATGGACGTCTTGCCCATCGAAGGCCGCGCGGCGACGACAATCATTTCCGCCGGGTGGAAGCCGAACGTCAACTTGTCCAAATCCGTATAGCCGCTCGGCACGCCGCTGACTTCGCCGCGGCGCTGCAACATTTTATTCACCAGCGCCGTGGCCACGTCCACGGATTTGCCAATCGGCTCGGCGGAGTCGGAAATCGTGTCCTGCTGGATTTTGAAAAACGCGCTTTCGACCGCCCCCAGCAATTCCGGCACACTCCCCTGCCCCGCGCCGTGGGCCTGCTCGACCGTCCATTGCGACGTGCGGATGAGCTGGCGCAGGAAAAATTTGTCGCGGACGATTTGCAGCCAGTGCTTGGCGTGAACGGTCGTCTGGATGCGGTTGGTAAGCTCGTAAAGGTAAGCGTGGCCGCCAATCGCGTCGAGCTGGCCCATGTCCTTGAGCTTGTTGGCGACGAGAATCTCGTCGGCCGGCGTGCCCTGCAAGTTGAGCGCGATGAGGGCCTCGAAGATAATCTGGTGCGCGGAGCGGTAAAAATATTCCGGGCGCAGCTTCACCACCAGGCATTCGTTGAGCACATCGCCGCCGTTTTCCAACAGGCACGAAGCCAGCAAGCCCTGCTCGGCATCAATATTGTGCGGGGCGATTCTTCCGGCCTCCGGGCCGGAACCACCGGGCGTGGCGCCACCCGGAGTGCCGCCAGGGGGCGAGGACTCGGTGCGGGTGCGCGGGCGGGGCGTGGCGGAGACGGACATGGTGATGCGAAAATAATGACCGCGTGAAAGCGCGTCGACAACTGTGAAAGCGGAGCGTCACCTTTTCGCCGCAATCGCCCTAACTCACAAGCCTAAGTAATGCGCAACTTGTTCCCAGGTTATTCACAACGGTGAAAACGAATTACTGATAAGTACTTAGGCCATTTTGCGCTTCCGAAAATTTCGCAGCAGGACGCGCGCGCGTTGAAAGGTTCCCGCGGGGTCGGCGGGGTGGTCGAGCGGGCCATAGCGTAAGGCGAGGAGGTCGCGATGGACGCCGTCCCACTGGGCGCGTTCGGGCGCGGGGAGCTGGGGGGCGCAAGTCTGCCAGGCGGGCTGAAAACGACGGAGCCAGCGGCCGGCGTCGAGGCGAATGGGCGGCATCCGCCGCGCCTGGCCGCCCATAACCTTGCCGCCCCATTTCAACCACGCATTGCGCAGCGCCGCGCGCCAACGCCAGACGCAGAGCATGACCACCAAGCCTACGACGATGACTCCCGCGCGCAAGGGGCTCAGCGGCCCGGTGAACCAACCGGCGATGGTGGCCCCGATCGCCGTGAACCATTGTTGCACCCAATCGGCGAAATCAGTGCCAAACTTTTTGGCTTGGTCTACGATGGCCTCCTGGTCCGTCTGGTCGAAATTGATGACGCGGCGGTACCAGATCATGCGCAAGCTGTCGAAAAAAGCCGCCCAGCCGTTTTCGGAAACGATGCCGGCGGCGTTTTCGTCCAATTGCAACCCGGGATGGTTGGAGGGAGCGCCGGGCGTCGGGTCGTAGCGCACCCAGCGGTCGCTGCCGTTGTAGACTTCGGCCCAGGCGTGGGCGAAGCTTTGACGTACGACGTAATAATTTTTGATTTCATTGTACTCCGCACCCCGATACCCGGCGACGACCCGCGCAGGGTAGCCCGCATCCCGCGCGAGCAAGACAAACGCGCCGGAATAATACTCGCACCAGCCGGAAGTTTGCGGCGCGTTCAGCCAGCGGATCAGCAAGTCGTGGCCGTATTTTTCCGTGTCGGCCAAATTCACATTCATGTCCGCATTGTGATTTTTCCGGAGGTAATCAATGACCGCGTTCAGATAATCCTCCCGCGCCACGGCGGTGCGCGCGACGCCTTTGGCTTGCGCCACGCCATCGAGAATTTTATCGCGGATGCCATCGAGAATCTGCCGATCTGTCAGGGTCTGCTGCGCGCTTTTTTGTGTGGGCAGACTGAAATACGACCAGGGAAAGGGCATAATCGCCCGCGGCCGGGCATCCGCCTTCTCCAGCGTGATGTTGCCGTTCAATTCATTGCGGGCGGCGGGAATGGCGTCGCCAAAATCCATATTTTCCACCCGGTAGCCGAGCACCTTGGTCGAAGGCGTTTCCGTGCGGTAGACTTTGACGCTCTCAAACGCGGCAAAGGCCTGGGTGGAACCAAAAGTCAGCGAATCAAACGGGCCGAGCACCGGCAGATATTCGCTAACGTTGCCCTCGAGGTAAAAATCCCAGTCGCCGTGCAGTTCCGGGATTCCATTGCGCCCGGTCAGACGCGTGCGGCCTTCGGGGGCGGGGCGGTTTTCCGGCGGGTAATGTACGGTGAGGTTGTTGCCGAAAAAACCTTTTTGCAGCGCAGAGGACACATGAAAACCGCTCGCATCATACGCATCCAACACGATCATGCGCCAATATGGCGTGGTGTCGAGGCGCGCCGCACCCGGCGGCGGATCCACCCGCAAGGCGATGGAATCATCGTTGTCGAGGCCCTGCTGCTCTTTGTAGGAAATATCGTTGTGAAAGCCAGACACCCCGCGTTGGCTGGCAAAATTAAAGGATTGCTCAAACTGATAGCGCGGCATGGAGATGAAAATTACCGTGCTCACCGCCACCAGCCCGGCAAAGAGCCCCGCAGCCATGAACAATTGCCGCATATCCAACGCGCCGCGCACCCGACCCAAGAAACGCAGCCATTTGAAATTCGCCCAATCGGCGCGCACCAGCGCCCGCCCGGCGTCGCGCTCCAGCAAGTTCATGACAAAGAGCAGCGCCATCGTGACGATGGTGAAAATCATGATTTGCAGGCCGAAAAGCAGTGACAATGTCATCACCCCAACGAGAATGATGATGAACAGACAGAGTAGAACGAGCTGCCAGTCCTCGCGAATGCGCCGGTATTGCAGCCCGCGTGAGAGGGCCAAGAGCGACACCAAAAGCACGAGTCCGGAAATGATGTCGAACTGCGTGGCGATGAATTGGGTGAACAGTGCGGCCGCGCCCAGAATCAGCGCCCAGCGGCGAACCCAATTGGGAATTCGCCCTGGCAAACCCGGGAACGCCAGCGCCAGCGCCGCAGTGACAAAAAACAACATTCGCCACGCCAGCCCCCCGAAATCCAACCCGAACAACGTCCAAAACGCCAGGAGCACGAGCACCAGGCCGAGGAGCCAGCGAAGCTGGTGCAGTTCGTCGCGGTTAAGCCGCGCCCGCAGGTTGGCCGCCAAGGAAGACATGGATTTGTTGCCGGGTGCCCGGCTGGAAGGTGATGATGTCATGGCCGGTCGGGGTCAGGCCCGCGGCATGCTCCGCAGGGGTCAGGCGTGCCAACTGGTCGAAAAACGAATGTAAATCGGCCAAGCGCGTCATGTTTTGGGAAACGCCGCCATGAACCGTGGCCGCGCGCAACAACCCGGCGGTGAACAAATCTTCGGCCAGGCTGCCCGCAAAAGCACAGAGCCGCTCGAATTGCGCGGGGTCGACCCACAGGCCACGCGTCGGCTCAACGACCAGATGGTAGCCCGATTTTTGTTCTTCGCCAGTTTGGCGCACTACGAGCTGGCGCAAGCGCGCGCTGGCCTTCC
>DATHOB010000369.1:0-2067 GCA_035485355.1 Opitutales bacterium
CGAAGTCATCTCCCGCCTTGCGCAACTGCGCATCATTCCCGTCATCGTCATCGAAAACGCTGCCGACGCCAAGCCGCTGGCCGAGGCGCTGCTGGCTGGCGGTTTGCCGTGCGCCGAGGTCACCTTTCGCACCGCCGCTGCGCTCGAGGCCATTCGTGCCATCGCCCAGGTTCCGGGTATGCTTGTTGGTGCGGGCACCGTCCTCAAGCCGGAGCAGGCCCAGGCCGCCGCCGATGCGGGTGCGCAGTTTATTGTCACCCCCGGTTTCAACCCGAAAGTTGTCTCCTCCTGCATCAGCCACGGCATCCCCATCACCCCGGGTGTCAGCGACCCCACGAGTATCGAAATGGCCCTCGATCACGGCCTCGATGTGGTCAAATTTTTCCCTGCCGAGGCCTGTGGCGGCCTGCCTTATTTAAAAGCCATCGCCGCGCCCTACAGCATGATGCGCTTCATCCCCACCGGGGGCATTGAGCCGGGTAATCTGCGCGATTATCTCGCCTTCCCGAAAATCGTCGCCTGCGGTGGCACGTGGATGGTTAAGGCCGATTTGTTGAGAAACAAAGACTGGGCGAAAATCACCACGCTCACCCGCGAGGCCGTCGCCCTCGCGCAAACGCCGAAAAGTTAAATTCCGCCCCGTTATTCATTTTCGATTTTTATTTTCATGATCAAGATCGACCCAGCTTTGTCGGCCAAGGATTTGCGCTCCGCGCTGGCGCGTTTTTGGCAGCTCTCCGGCGAAAAAATCCGACTCATCGAAAAAAAGTTTGATCCCGCCCGCGGCACGCCCGTCTTCACCGCCGCTGGCCAATACACCGCGCGCGGTTGGACAGAGTGGACGCAGGGCTTTCAATACGGTTCGGCCATTCTCCAGTATGATGCCACCGGCGATGAGGACTTTCTCCGTATTGGCCGCGACAACACCGTCGCCCGCATGGCCCCGCACATTTCCCATGTCGGTGTGCATGACCATGGCTTCAACAATGTTTCGACTTACGGCAACTTGCGCCGGCTTGCGCGCGAAAAACGCCTTTTGCCAGATAAGTGGGAACTGAATTTTTACGAGCTCGCCCTAAAAATCACTGGCGCCGTCCAGGCCGACCGCTGGACGAATCACGCGCGCGGCGGCTACATCTATTCCTTCAACGGTCCACATTCGCTGTTTGTGGACACCATCCGCTCGTGTCGCGCTTTGACGCTCAGCCACGCGCTCGGCCACAGCCTCTGCGGCGAGGGCGATCGGCGTTTCAGCCTCCTCGAACGCGCGCTGGCGCACATCCGCTCGACCGCCGAGTTTTCCGTATTTTACGGCGAAGGCCGCGACATTTACGACCTGCGCGGACGGGTGGCCCACGAGTGTGTGTTCAACACCAACGACGGCGCATTCCGCTGTTCGAATTCGCAGCAGGGCTACACCGGCTTTACCACATGGACGCGCGGCCTCGCCTGGGCGCTGCTCGGGTTTGCGGAGGAACTGGAATTTTTCGCCACGCGCTCCGATGCGGAATTGAAGCCGCTCGGCGGCCGCCGCGCCATCGAGGCGATGATGCTCAAGGGTGCCACCGCGACGGCGGATTTCTACATCAATTACACCCCCACCGACGGCGTGCCGTATTGGGACACCGGTGCGCCGGGTCTCGTACACCTCGGCGATTACTTGGACGAATCCGCCGACCCGTTCAACGACCACGAGCCCATTGATAGCTCCGCCGCCGCCATCGCCGCGCAGGGCCTGCTCCGCCTCGGCCATTATTTGCAAGCGCACGGACAGAAAAAAACCGGCGCGCAATATTGGCAGGCGGGCCTCACCGTCTTCCGCACGCTTTTGGCCGAGCCATATCTCAGCACACAAAAAGCGCATCAAGGCCTGCTCCTGCATTCTATTTACCACCGCCCCAACGGCTGGGATTACATCCCCCCCGGCTCGCGCATCCCGCGCGGCGAATCCTCCATGTGGGGCGATTACCACGCCCGCGAATGCGCGCTCTACCTCGACCGCATCATTTCTAAGGGCCCGTATTACACTTTTTTTGGCTGAACCCCATCACCCCCGGCCAAATTCAT
>DATHOB010000370.1:0-3235 GCA_035485355.1 Opitutales bacterium
TATTGGCAATACCCAGCACTTGAGCGAGGTTATGGTCAATTTCCTGGGAAGTGACGCCGAGGCCACCATGGCTCACTTTGCCTTCTTTGGTTAAATCATCCGCAACATGGCGGGCGAGATTGGACGGAACGGCAAAGCCTATGCCGATGCTGCCACCCGCGCGACTGGCGGACAAAATTTCGGAATTCAGGCCAATGAGGCGGCCCTGGGCATCCACCAGCGGGCCGCCGGAATTGCCTTCGTTAATTGACGCATCCGTCTGAATGAAATTTTCCACGTGAACCTTGGTGTCGGCGCTGTCGTCAGTCGAAGCCACCTGGCTGCGGCCGATGGCAGAGATGATACCGTGGGTTACGGTCAGCCCAACATCCATGGGATTGCCGATGGCGAAAACAATGTCTCCGACTTTCAATTTGTCACTGTCGGCCATCTTGATGGTCGGCAGGTTCTTGGCGTCAATTTTGAGCAGCGCGAGGTCGGTCGATTCATCACTACCAATCACCTTGGCGGGAAATTCGCGGCCATCGGGCAGTTTGACCAGCACCGCGTCCGTCGTAACGGTGACATTGGCGCCATTGCCGGTCGGCACTACGTTGTCCTCAATCACGTGGTGGTTGGTGAGAATATAGCCGTCCGACGAAATGATACAGCCAGAGCCAACACCCATGAACCAGTAATCGGTGGAATTGGCGTCCGACCAATCCGGGTGATTGGGCGGGAACTGGGTGATGAGACTCCCCCCAGCGCGGCCACCGCGCCGCCCACCACCGGTGGCGCCGGGCGCGGGCACACCACCAAGAGGCGCGCCGCCGCCGTTGCCTGGACCATTGCCCAAATTGCCCGCACCACCACCTGGCCCACCAAAGCCACCGCCGCGCCGCCCACCCGCCGACAAGCCGGACAAGGTAATTGTATCGGGGTTGATTTTACTCGAAGGATAAACGCCGACAACTCCGGGAGTGACCTGATCCAGCATATCTGAATAGCTGGAGAGCAAAGATTTGTTCGAGCGGTCGAGGGCGGAGTTATCAAAATTATAATTTATCGCGGAGGATTTAGCGGCAGAATCTTGCGCGCCCAAGGGCCGAGCCAGGGCAAAAACACCGACGACCAAAGAGAACGACAGCAATAAAGATTTAGTGTATTTCATGGCCGAGGATTTAATGTGTGACATAATATACATCCTACCAACCGAGGAAAAGCCCGAATGTTCCGGCGCAAGTGGAAACGCGCCCGGTAAACTTGCAAAAAAAGTGTCAGGACTCGGTGGCTTCCATGCTGGTGGAACTGGAAGTGCGGGGATGAAAAAGCAAGGCAAGGGCGTAAAAAGCCACCGACCAGAGAACGATGGTCGCTCCCGTGGGGGTATCCCAATAATAAGAGGAAATTAATCCACCGATGCCAGCCGCGAGCGCGAGCGCGACGGCCCAGGCAAGGTACTGTCCCATATTGCGCGCCAGCAATCGCGCGGCCGCCGCGGGTAAAACGAGAAATGCATTTATCAGCAGCAGACCGATCCATGGTATCACCATGGTTACGGCGACCGCAACCAGCACCGCAAACCCCGCCTGCACCCAAGCGACGCGCACGCCGCGGCTGCCAGCGAGCGAGGCGTTTAGACCGGTGAGCGCGAGGGCATTGAACCAGCGCCATGCGAGCACCAACGTAATGAGGAGCGCAAGCGCCAGACCCGCCAATCCCTCGCCGGTGATGCTTAGCACATCACCCACCAAATAATTGAGCAACTGCTTCGTCTGCCCACTGTGCGAGAGCAACGCGACGCCGAGAGCAACGGAAAAAGCCATGAATACGCCAAGGACAGTGTCCATCGCCGCGCGTGAACGGCGCTGCACCCAGGTCATCAACAAAGCAATAATCACCGCCCACGCCAGCATCGCCCACCAGGGTTTTGCCAGACCGGCGACCACCCCGACCCCCAACCCCGCCAATGCGGCATGGCCCAAGGTGTCTGAAAAAAACACCAAACGCTGGCCGACAACTTGCGTGCCAATAAGCGCGAAAAACGGCGCGGCCAGCAATACCGCGAGCAGGGCCTTGTGCATCCAGGGATACTGCGCCCAAGCCCACGGCAGTGCGCCGACGATGTAATGCCAAAAATGGGCCAGAAAAGACATGGTGGAAAAACAATCGTGCAGCTTTAATTATTTCCCGACTGCCATTTTCCATTCTCCATCTTGTGCAAAACTTCCGCAGGCGGTCCCGCGGCGAGCAGTCGGCGGTCGAGCACGAAAACGCGGTCGGCCACGCGCGCCACGCCCGCAAGGTCGTGGGAAACGAGAACCACCGCCAAATCAAATCGTCCACGCAATCGCGCAACGACCTCGTGAAAACGCTCCAAGCCGGCAGCGTCGAGTCCCTGTTGCGGTTCGTCCAGCAGAAGCAAATCCGGCTCAGGAGAAAGCGATAGCGCGAGCAGCACCCGCTGCATTTCACCGCCGGACAAATCGCCCAGCCGACGGTTGAGCAAATGGGAAGCGTCCACCTCTTCCAGCGCGGCGATGGCCGCTGTACGGGCGGCGGGGGCCAAACCAAAAAACGCCGGACGGTGGCTGCAACCGATGGCAAACAAATCGGCCACGGTCAACGGCGCGGCGCGGTCGAAGGCCAGCCGCTGGGGCACATAGCCGATAACCAGACGGCGCGTCGGGTGGCCCGGCCCTCCCTGAAAATGACAACTTCCCGTATAAGGAACCTCGCCCAGCAATGCGCGCAGCAACGTGGTCTTGCCCGCGCCATTGGGGCCCACGAGTGCCGTGATTTCACCACAACGCAAGTCAAACGTGAGATCATCCAACACCACATGGCCGCCCAGGCGCACGCCCAGATTGCGGACGTGCGTGAGGCAGGCCCCGCAGGGTGCGTGCGGTGCGGGGACTACCGAGTGTGATGCTTGCGGCAGAGACATGTTTTATGGTGAATTCTTAGTCAGACCAAGGGCGGCACTCAAGACCGCAAGATTTTTACCCATGGCATTTAAGTAGGCATCCTTGGCCGCAGCCGGTTCCAGCGGGCCACCAGTGACCGTATCCAAGGAATAAAGCGGCTGACCAAATTCGTGGCTGATAATATCCGCAGCGGGATTTTTGGAATCTACCTCCGTCAGCAGCGCGACCGGCCCGGCCGCCGCGCGAACCCGGGTGACAATTCCGGCCAGCTCACTCGGAGTGGGATTTTGGCCGGGTGCGGGCTCCATTACCGCGATGATTTTCAGGTT
>DATHOB010000371.1:0-8202 GCA_035485355.1 Opitutales bacterium
TGCTGGCGGACGCGTTGGAAGGCAGCCGGTTGTTTGCCGTTGCCTGCCTCGATCCTTTGCGCGCCGAGGAACCGGACCAAATCGAACCGCCATTCACGATTGCCGGGTTGGGCGTCATTCGTGCGTGCCACGAAAACGCCGACGGAACCTCGAACCTCGTCCTCCAAGGGGTTGCGCGGGTGCGTTGCCGGTCGATATTGTGCGAGGAACCTTACCGCCGCTGTGCGATTGATGTGCTCTCCACGGCGCCGGGCGCAGGCGTGACGGAATTAAAACGCCAACGGCTCGCCTTGTTGCACCAACTGAAGGAATGGCGCGAGTTGGGCGGGCCAGTGAGCCCCGATGCGATGCGCTTTTTGCGCACCCTCACCGAACCGGAAACGTTTTTGGACCTCGCCGCGTTTACTTTGTGCAATGACACACTGGAAAAACAGCGTTTACTGGAGGAGTTGGACACTGCGGCGCGCTATTCCCGTTTTCTGCGCCACTTGCGCGCGGAGTCGGCCCGGTTGCGCTTGGCGCGTCGATTGCAAGGCAGCTTGAAGGACGAGGATGTGTCGCGGAATTGATTTCCCGCGGGGCATTTACTGGTCGAAGAAACGGTCGCTCAAATTGAGCGTGGAAAGCAATGAAAGCTTGCGCCGCTCATTCATGCGCCGGCTGACATAAAACAGGCTGAAACAGGAAGCGACGAAGAGCATCGGCATCATCGTAGTGCGGATTCTTTTGATCATACGTGCCGTATTTGGATCGCTGACGAGGATTGAGTGGAATCTCATCGTGCTGATGGCGGGGTCGTAATTCACCGTGCGAGCAGCGCTTGTATCAACGTCGTCAAAATAGCCGATTTGCGGGGCAAAATCAATTTCACTCGGGTTGCTCAGTTCGGTTGCGGATGGGGCGTTGGTCGGGGTGGCGTCGGTCGTGGCGGTAGAGGAAGGTACCAATAACTGATTCGAATCCGTGTCCGCGGCGAGCAGGCCATCGTTGGCAGTGTCGTTGGCCACGGTGGTTAATTCTGCTGACAAAGTGGAGTCATACCCGTGGGCGAGAAATTTGATGCCGGTGCCGTCGACGATGGCACTGTCGAACGGACTGGGAACCAGTGTGGTTGGGAGGATTATGCCTCTCGCCGGAAAGGCCGCGCGAAAGGTATCGCCCGCTTTGCTGAAATCACCCGGGGAACTGAGGCCATGATCTACCGTTGCCAGGCTCGATTGGGCCTGGACGGAAAGTGGACTCACCAGCGCGGCTATCAAGAGCAGCGATAAATGGCGAAATTGAACAAAGCGGAGCAGGCGAAGCATTGGCAGGTAATACGATGTCAATTGCTAGCATACTAACCAAGACTAACGTAGGTAGGCAATTCAGAAAATGTGCGAAGTCGCATAATAATGCGCTTAAGTCTCAGTTAATTTTGGGAAAATACCCTAATTTTAAGTTCGTGATTACCCTAATCTTGAAATAGACGCCGTTACTTACTGAAGAGAGCACTGGGAAAAATACTTCAGTGCCGTGAACAAATTAATGGGCGAGAACTTTTGCATTCGCCCGCGTACTCGCCTGAACTCTTTTGGCGGATCGCTGGCGCGTGCCATTCGCACGGTTTTTAATTTCCATCCGCGTGCTTTCACGCAAAATTTGCAGAAAGATTGGCAACAGAGGGGAGGTATTGTCGCGCCGCCAAAGAATATGCAGCTCAAACATTGGCGTGCCCGGGGGTAGGGCGCGAAATTCCACCCCCATCGATTGAAATATCCGTCCCGTTTCCGGCGAAAACGCCACGCCGACGCCCGAGGCCACGAGCCCCATGATACCCATGGCATTGTCCGCTTCCTGTACGATTTTCGGAACGAATCCAGAGGCGCGGCACAACTCCAGCAGCCAGTTGCGGAAGGTGGACATGCTTTGGCGGGGAAAGATAAATGGCTCGTTCACCAAGTCGGATAGCTTGAGATGCTTGCGTTTGGTCAACGGGTGATTGCGCGGCAGGGCAATGCAGGTGGCCACCCGCCGCAGGCATTCGGAGTCGAGCTCCTCTTCGCCTTCCCGCGAGCCGAGGACGAGGTAGCCTGTGTCGATGTGACTGTCGAGTAACGCTTTGATTTGCGCCGAGAAGGAAAGTTCGCGCATCTCCAAATCCACCAAGGGGAACCGGTGGCGAAACAGCCGCACGGCGCTTGCAAAGGCCGGGTCGAACACCGCTGCGGAATAGGCGATGGATAGTCGGCCCGCCTCGCCGCGGCTGGCCGCATTGGCCAAATGCAGCGCCCGTTCGCTTTGCGCCAGAATTTGCCGCGCTTGCGGCAGCAAATAGCGTCCGGCTTCGGTCAATTGCATGCCCCGCTTCGAGCGTTGAAAAAGTTTCGCCCCCACCTCATCCTCCAAATCATGGATTTGCCGGCTGAGCGGCGGCTGGGAGACGCGCAGGCGCGCGGCAGCGCGGCGAACGTTCAGTTCCTCCGCGACGGCCACAAAATAGCGCAAATGCCGCAGTTCCATTGCTAGGGATGATACCCAAAAGGAATCATAAAGCAACCAACATGATATTATCCCGCCGTTATGTTTGGGTGTATGATGTGGCTAAACCAAGCCTTTCTGAACTCAATGACACCACTCATGAATGCCATGCAAAACGCCGACAATTTGATTGGCCCGGATCGCCCGGAACTAACCGGACTGCGGGATCGGGGCACCGCCACCCATACCAATGGTCACCGCCTTGACGCTTCCAATGCGCAACACCACAACCCACCGCTCACGCAACCGCCCCGGACGTGGCTCAAACGGCTCGCCTTCGGCATGGGCTTGCTGGCGGCTATTGCCGTGGGCACGGCGATTTACGAAATCAAATTTGCGCCCTACGAATCCACGGACGACGCTTTTATAGAAGGCCATGTCACCACCATCGCACCCCAAGTTTCCGGACTCATCGTCAAATTGCTCGTGCAGGACAATCAGGCCGTCACCGCCGGGCAGGTGCTGGCTGAAATTGATTCGCAGGACTACGATGTGAAGCTCGCGCAGGCCCGCGCCAGCCTGGCCGAGGCGCAAAGCGGCGTCACCCAAGCCCAGGCGCAGCTCGCGGTTGACCAAGCCAAGGCCGACGAGGAAAGCGCCAGCGTTGCCGCTGCACAGGCCGACGCAACTCGGGCAGTGGCCGACCAGCAACGTTACGAATCTATTGATACCCGCGCGGTCGCCCGCAGCCAGGTGGATTTGGCCGAGGATCAGGCGCATGCCGCCACGGCTCAACTCCAAGTAGCCCAGAGCCGGGCGCGCGCCGCAGCGGCCCAAGTTGAGCTCGGGCAAGCCGGAGTCACCACCGCCCAAGCCGCGGTGCAACAGGCTGAAACGGCGGTGCAACAGGCCCAACTCGATTTGTCGTACACTGAAATCACCGCACCGGAAGCGGGCTATGTGACCCACCGGGCGGCCGAAGTCGGAGCTTACGCGCAACCGGGGCAACCCCTGCTGGCGATTGTGCCTGCCCAAGTGTGGGTGATCGCGAATTTCAAGGAAACGCAATTGACCGATATGCGGCCGGGCCAGCCGGTGGAAATCTATGTCGATGCGTATCCGCAGCACAAATTCGCGGGTCATGTTGACAGCGTGCAGGCCGGTAGTGGCGCACGCTTCAGCCTGCTGCCGCCGGAAAATGCCACCGGCAATTATGTCAAAGTGGTACAACGCGTGCCGGTGAAAATCGTGTTCGACGAAAAACCCGACCCCGCCTTTGTTTTGGGGCCCGGCATGTCCGTGACGCCCAGCGTGAAAGTGCGTTAAGGAAAATGAGTGGCAGCGTTTGCCAACCGGAAAAGATCAACTGTCATGAGTGCCTCGATTGAAAACCGCGTCATCAATCCCTGGTGGATTGCCCTGGCGGTGATGCTCGCCACCTTCATGGAGGTGCTCGACACTGCCATCGCCAATGTCGCCCTGCCGCACATTGCCGGCAGCCTGTCCGCGGGCTTGGACGAGGCAACGTGGGTGGTGACGAGCTACCTTGTCTCCAACGCCATCGTGCTTCCGGCCAGTGCCTGGTTTTCCCGCTATTTCGGGCGCAAGAAGTTTCTGATTACCTGCATCGGCATATTCACGATATCATCGTTTTTATGCGGCATCGCGCCAACGCTGGGCCTCTTGATTGGCGCACGCATTCTCCAAGGCGCGGGCGGCGGTGCGCTCCAGCCCCTGGCGCAGGCGATCATGCTGGAAAGTTTTCCGCCCGCGAAGCGCGGGATGGCGATGGCCGTGTATGCGATGGGCGTCATTGTCGCACCGATATTTGGGCCGATCGTCGGTGGCTGGATCACCGACAACTATTCGTGGGGTTGGATTTTTTACATCAATATTCCCATCGGCCTGCTGGCGATTTTCCTCATCAACCGGTATGTGTTTGATCCGGAGCACATCACCCATTCCAAGCCTGGCCGAATTGATGCCATCGGCTTCGGATTGATGGCCGTGGGGCTGGCCGCGCTGCAAATCATCTTGGACAAAGGGCAGGAGGACGATTGGTTCGCGGCAAACTGGATTTGCGTCACTTCCCTGATTTGCGCCGTAACGCTCACCACGTTTGTGTTTTGGGAGCTTAAACAAGCGCACCCGATTGTGGATTTGCGGATTTTCCGCAACCGGAATTTCACGGTGGGCACCATCCTCATCGTGGTGGTCGGCGTGGTCGTCTATGTGCCGACGACCCTCCTGCCGCAATATTTGCAAGGCCTCATGGGCTACACCGCCCAGCAAAGCGGCGCGGCGCAATGCTCGCGCGGTTTGGGCGTGCTGCTGCTAACTTTTGTGGCCGGGTATCTCACGGGGAAAATCGACAGCCGCAAACTCATCTTCACGGGGTTTATGATTTGTGGGGTCGCGGTGTTTTGGGTGAGCAAACTCAACCTCGATATCTCCATGGCCAGCATCATTTGGCCTAATTTTATGTTGGGGCTGGGCATGGCGCTCGTGTTTGTGCCGTTGACGACGACGACGATGGGCATGTTGCGCAATTCACAAATGGGCAACGCCACCGGATTATATAGTTTGATGCGCAACCTCGGGGCCAGTGTCGGCATCTCGTTGATGACCACCCTGGTCGCCCGCCACGCGCAGGTGCACCAGGTCGCGCTCGTCGCCCATGCGACTCCGTACGATGCCGCCTATCAGGCGCGGGTGCATGCTTTGAACGCCGCGATGGTGCCGGCCGGAGTCGCACCCGGTACATCACCTGCGGTCGGCATGATTTACCAAACTATCATTCATCAAGCCACGGCCATGGCCTTTGTGGACGCGTTTCGCTGGCTCGCCCTGCTTTGCCTGATCAGCGTGCCCATAATCTTTTTCTTCAAGAAAGTGCAAAGCCGCGGCGGCCCGGTTGCCGCACATTAATAAAACATTTGAAAGGAACCATCATGAAAACTTCCACCAATTTCTTTTTAGCTTTAACGGCACTCGCGCTGGGCGGTTGCGCCGTCGGGCCGGATTATCACGCACCCGCGATTAACGCGGCCGCCCAATGGAGCGAGCCGCTGGCCGGTGGCGAGGTGGCCAGCCCGCAGGCCGACGCCGCGTGGTGGAAAAATTTCCACGACTCGGAATTGGATTCGCTTATCAACCGAGCCGTTGCCGCCAACCTCGATTTGAAAATTGCCGAAGCGCGGTTACGCGAGGCGCGGGCCGCGCTGGGCGTGGCCGACGCCGACTTCGGGCCGTCGCTCGATGCCTCCGCCTCGGCGACTCGGGAAAAAGAGAGCGAGCACCAACCGGTGCTGGGTTCACTATCCATTCCGCCGAGCGTACCCTTTACCAATAATGTTTATCAAGTCGGCTTCGATGCATCCTGGGAAATCGATGTTTTTGGCGGTGCCCGGCGTGAGTCCGAAGCCGCGAATGCGGATCTCGCCGCCGCGGAATATAACCGCCGGGGCGCCTTGTTGAGTTTATTGGGGGAAGTCGCACGCAATTATGTCGAGACCCGCAGCTATCAACGCCGCCTCGTCATTGTCCGGGAAAATATCGCCGCGCAATCAGATGCGCTAACGCTCTCCAAGGACCGCGCCGCGAAGGGACTGACCAGCGATCTCGACTCCACTCAGGCGACTGCGCTGCTCGCCACCACGCAGGCGGAAGTACCCACGCTTGAAAGTGAGCTCGAAGCATCCATCCACCGTCTCGGAGTGTTGTTGGCCCAACCGCCCGGCGCCTTGCGCGATGAATTGGCCCAAGATGCACCCATCCCGGCGTCGCCAGCGGAGGTTCCGGTTGGATTGCCCTCGGAGTTGCTCTTGCGTCGGCCGGATGTACGGCAGGCCGAACGTGAATTGGCCGCGCAAACCGCCCGCATCGGTGTCGCCACGGCGGATTTGTTTCCCAAATTTTTTCTCACGGGCACCGCAGGCTGGGAGAGCATCAATACGGGAGATTTGTTTTCCAGCGGCAGTAAAATCTGGTCCATCGCGCCTTCGGTGCAATGGCAGATATTCGATTCCGGCCGCATTCGCGCCAACATTCATGTGCAGGATGCGCGCCAGGAGGAGGCCCTCGCCCGCTATGAGCAGACGGTGCTGATTGCTTTTGAGGAGGTGGAGAATGCGCTGGTGTCCTATGCCAATGAGCAAGTGCGCCACCAGTCCCTCGCGCAGGCCGTGGCGGCTAATCAGGACGCACTCCACCTCGCCAACCAGCGCTACACGAATGGCCTGGCCAGTTTCCTGGATGTCGTGGATGCCGAGCGTGCGCTCTATGAAACACAGGACCAACTCGTGCAAAGCGACCGGACGGTGGCGGTCGACCTTATTGCGCTGAACAAAGCCTTGGGCGGCGGTTGGGAAGTTGCGCCCACACCGGCTGACGCGAAAGTAGCCCGGAACTAGTCGTTGAAAATTTACTTGTCCGCGGCTTCGCGCAATAAATCGGCGATGTTCAACAGCGCGTCTTGCAAGAACGCCGCGGCCTCGTGCCCGCCGCCGTTGGCGAGAATGGCAATCGCCGTGCGGTATTGGGGGATGATGGCCACCAGCGCTGACTGATTATCAAATTCTCCCATGCGGCCAATTATTTCCAGTCCGCGATAATGCTGCTGATCCCAGCCGAGGCCGTAGCCCTGGCTGTCGATGTCCGGCGCGGGCCGCCAGCGCAGCTCGATCAGATTTCCAGCAATCCATTGTTTGCCGTCCGGACTCGCGCCATCGGCCAGTTCCACTTGCAGCCACGCCGCGACATCGCGCGCGGACAAGCGCAGACCGAGCGCCGGTTCCAAGGCCGCGCTTATTTTCCAAGAAGTAGTTTCAGGTTGCCAAGGATTGTCGCCATCGCGGGTATGGCCCATGGCCGAGTCATCGTCGGCGGTTGGCGCGTCGAATGTTGCGCGCTTGAGGCCGAGGGGAGCGAATAATTGGGTTTGCGCGAGCGCAGCGTATCCGGCGGGCAAGCCGGCTTCCGGCGCGCGATGGTGATTCAGCGCATCAACGGCGAGATAACCGGCGAGTGCGACGCTGGCATCGCTGTAGGCAAATACTTTTCCCGGCGGAGCGGTGTCGGGCACTTCGGCGGCAATGGTGAACAGCTCAGCGGGGCCGCGGGCCGGGTCGCGCAGCATGTTATCGACGGATGGCGGCAGCCCCGCCGTCATGGCTAGCATTTGGCGCAAAGTCACGTTGCCAGTGAAGTTGGCATTGGCGAGTTTGAATTCGTCCCAGCAGCGTTCGGCGGGCGCGTCGAGGTCGAGCAGGTTTTGCGTCGCGAGGCGCGCCAGGAGCAGCGAATTAACGGCAGCGGTGGCGGGGCCGAGGGCAAAGCGCGTGTCCGGAGTCACCGATGCGTCGGCGCCAGCGGTGCGTTTACCCAAGCCTTCGAGCAACAAGATCTGTCCCGGTTGCACGAGCACAACGGCCATCCCCGGCAAGCCGATTTTTTGGCGCGCGTTTTCCAAATAATAACGATAGGCGGCGACCTGTTCCGCACTCAATTTCACCACTTCCGGTTTCGGCGCGGCGGCGGCCACCACCGGCGGAGCATCCGCGGCCAATACCCTCATTCCGGTTGCAAACCCGAACAGAAAGAATTGGGCAACCCTGCGCAACTGATCAACACGGCAACGCATGACTTAGTAAGTGCGCACGGGTATGTCTGCCTGGGGCTCGGGCAACGCGGAGCCCAGAGCCTGTTTGTCCGGCACGGGCAAGTCGGCGAGGGAGGCGCCGG
>DATHOB010000372.1:0-4515 GCA_035485355.1 Opitutales bacterium
ATGACGACGGTGTTGCTCAATTTGCACAATGCCGGTTTTTATGGAATGAGCAGTATGATTCTGGCGATGGGAATATTTTACGGCGGCTCGGCGCAAGTCATTGCCGGGATCATGGAATGGAAGAAGAATAACACGTTCGGCACAGTGGCGTTCACTTCTTATGGCATGTTTTGGCTGACGCTGGTGGGTTTGGTGCTTTTGCCCAAAATTGGCTTTCCGATTGCGGCGGGCGCGTCGGCGGGTACCTTTGCACCCATGATTCCCGGCCCGGACGGTGCGGGGTTTGGCTGCTATCTGGCGGTCTGGGGTCTGTTCACCGGCGGACTATTCCTCGGCACGTTGCGCCTGAGCCGCGCGCTCCAATTTGTATTTGCCTCTTTGACGGTGTTGTTTTTCATGCTCGCGGCGGGCAAATTCACCGACATGGGTGATAACTTCGAGCACATCACCGGCTATGAAGGCATTGTGTGCGGCCTTTCCGCCTGCTACACCGGCCTCGCGCAAGTGTTGAATGAAATCTATGGCAAGACAGTATTGCCCCTCGGCGTGATGGCGAAGTGAGGTTTGCTCCTCATTTCGAGGTTAAATCAGAGTTAAAAGTGCGGAGGTTACAATCCGCATGCTTGCTACCGTGCGCGTTTGTCATTCATGCTTGGGACTTAAATCCCTGTCATGAAACCTTCCTACGATTTGGTCGTCATCGGCTCCGGCCCCGCTGGTGAAAAGGCCGCGGCGCTGGCGGCATTTTACGGCCATTCGGTCGCGATTGTGGAAAAGGAACCACGACTGGGTGGAGCGGGCACAAATACCGGCACGCTGCCGTCCAAAACACTCAAGGAAACGGCGGTATTTCTCTCCGGCTTCAACGATCGCGGCCTATTTGGGGTCGAGCGCCGACCGGACCGCGCGGTCTCCGTCCAGGATTTGCTTTTTCGCAAGAACACCGTCACCAGCACGCAGGCAGACGACATTCGCGAGCGGTTGAAGGTGCTGGGGGTGGACATATTTCAAGGACTGGCGGCGTTGGGTGATGCTCAGACAGTTAATGTCCAGCCGCCCAACAACGCGGCGTCGTTTGCGCTCAAGTGTGAATTCATCCTGGTGGCGACGGGTTCGCGCCCATGGCACATCCCCGGCGTGCCGTTTGACGGCGTGCATGTGCATGACTCGGACACGATTTTGGAAATCGACCACATTCCCGAGTCCATCGTTATCGTCGGCGCGGGCGTTATCGGTTGCGAATACGCGACGGTGTTTGCCGCGTTGGGGTCGAAGGTGTCACTTGTGAATGGTCGGCCGGATTTCCTGACGTTTATTGATAGTGAAATTTTGACCGTCCTCCGCCAGCAAATGGAAAGGGAGGGAGTGAATTTCATCATGCCCAATCGCGTGGACGGCGTCACCGTCTGCGAACGCGATGGCAAGAAAGTGGTCACCGCGCATTTGTCTGATGGCGCGGAAATTCAGGCGGATATGTTTTTGTACGCCGCTGGTCGTGTCGGTAATATTGATGCGCTCAATCTTGCCGCCGTCGGCTTGAAGGCGAGTGACCGGCAGACCATCGAGGTGGATGAACAATACCGCACGGCGGTGAAGAATATTTTTGCCGTGGGGGATATTATTGGGTTCCCCGCCCTCGCCAGCACGGGCATGGATCAGGGACGCGTGGCGGTAACGCACATGTTCAACCTTTCGGAGTTTCAGAAGCTCGACCAGGTTTTTCCCATGGGTGTCTACACGATTCCGGAAGTATCGTGCGCTGGATTGACTGAGGAGGACGCGAAAAAGAAAAACCGGCCCTACCTCGCCGGGCGCGCATGGTACAAGGACACACCGCGTGGGCGCATCATCGGAGCAAAGTATGGGATGATGAAAATTTTGGCCGACCCCGACACTTTGGCCATCATCGGTGTTCATATTATCGGGCGCATCGCGACGGAGTTGATCCATTACGGCTTGTTGCTTGTCGAAGATCAAGTGCCCGCCACGCGCGTCGCCGCAATGATTTACAATCAGCCGACGCTGCACGAATTGTACAAGCATGCCGCCTTTGACATTGTTCGCCAAAAACAGGGTCTGCCGCCGATGACCGGAGCGTCGGCGTTTTAACCAGCCCCGCATCCCATGGCTCAACCTGCGCATCCGGTTGCGGAAAATTTCCGACAAGATTCTGTCGGCAATCAAGGTGCACAGGCCAATTTTGACCCGCTGGCGCGTGTTTACTTTCTGCTCGAATATGCGGCTTTTGGCCGGGAATTGGAGCGGGCGCGGTTTTGTTTTCTCGAAAAATTGCGAAATTGCCGCGACATACTTTTGCTGGGCGAGGGTGATGGGCGGTGTATGGCACGATTGGCGCAAATCGCCCCGCAAGCGCGGCTCCATTGTGTGGATGCGAGCCAGGCCATGCTGCACCGGGCGGCGGCACGGTTGGATGCGCCGACTCGTTCACGGGTTACATTCACCTGCGCGGAGGTGCAAGCGTGGACGCCTCCAGTTGAGAGCTGTGACGCCGTGGTCACCTTGTTTTTTCTCGACTGTTTTTCTCCGGAAACGGTGGCGGCGCTGGTGGCGCGGATGCAACCAGCATTGCGACCTGGAGCACTTTGGTTGTTTGCGGATTTTATTTTGCCCGCGTCCGGTTTTGCGCGTTGGCGCGCGCAAGTCTGGCTGCGGGTCATGTATTGTTTCTTCCGCTGGCAAACTGGCCTGGCCGTTAAAATGCTTCCGCCTTCGGAGGCGATTTTGCGCGCCGCTGGCTGGAAGCCCCAGGCCATCCGCGATTTTCACGGGGTTTTTGTGCGCTCGGTACTCTTCAGCCAGCCGGGCTGCGGTTCGTGATCTTCCTGCAAGCGGCGCAGGCGCGCTTCGAGCACAGCGGCGCGACCCAGATAGCCGAGGATTTTTTTCGGCTGGTCGCGCGCCACGACGGGCAGCCGTCCGCAATCATTACGCAACATCCGCGTCAGCGCTTCGCTTAGAGTCTCATCCGGGTAGGTGACCTGCGGTTGGGCATTGCCCGCTTCCAGCAGCGTGAGTTGGCCCGAACGGTCGCGTTCGTAGGCTCGCACCAAATCTCCGCGGGTCACAATACCGGCGAGCCCGCCAGCGGGGTCGGTTAGCAAAAACGCCTGATGTTTGGCCAGGGCAGAGTCGTGCACGGAGAGCCGCCGGGCAATCTCGCCGATTGTAAGGGACGAATCGAGTAGCGTTGGGTTTGTATCCATGGCTTGCGCGACCATCACTTGTTGGAAGACATCCACCTCATATTCCTGGTGTACTCGCAGCCCGCGGCGGGCTAGCTTTTCCGTGAGGATTGAATTCTCCATGAAAATAAGCGCGATGAAGTGGGCAATTGTAACGGCCAGCATCAGTGGCAATACCGAGTCGTAATCACGGGTCAATTCGAAGGCAAAGATGATGAACGTCAGCGGAGCGCGGGCCGCGGCACCAAATACCGCCGCCATTGCCACCAGCGCGAACGCATTGGACGACAAATGCGCCGAGGGAACCAAATGATTTGCCACCCCGGCAAACAACGCGCCCGCCGCCGCACCAACGAAGAATGTCGGCGCGAGAATCCCGCCCGAATGGCCGGAGCCCAGCGTCAGCGTCACTACCACGGCTTTCGCGACCATCACGATGGCAATGAGCCGGAGCGCCATTTGCGGAGTGGGATTCAGAAAGTCCGAGATGGAATCGTAGCCGATACCCAATACCCGCGGCACAAAATAGCCGACAACACCCAGGACCGCACAGGCCATGACTGGCCACCAAAACGGGTCGCAGGGCAGTTTTTCAAACAGGTCTTCAATTTTGTACAACGACCGGGTGTAGATCACGGCGATAAATCCACTCCCAATGCCCAACAGCACATACCACAGCAGTGCGTCCGGAAAGTTAAAGTTGGCGGCGCCCACGGAAAACATGGATCCATGCCCGAGTAGCAGAAACCGCACCGCGGTTGCCACCGTACTGGCAATGACCAGTGGAATGAAGGAGCGCGCCTTGTATTCAAAGAGCAACAACTCAATTGCCAGCAAAACCGCCGCCAGTGGCGTGCTAAACGTCGCGGCCATCCCCGCGGCCGCGCCACATGCTAGCAGCATCTTGCGCTCGGCAACTGTTACATGCAGCGCCTGACCGAGAATCGAGCCTAGCGCGCCACCAGTTTGAATAATTGGCCCCTCTGCGCCAAACGGCGAGCCGGTGCCGATGCCTATGGCCACTGAAGTCGGCTTCAAAAGTGCCACGCGCGGCTGCACCCGGCTCTGGTTGAATAACACCGCCTCAATGGCCTCCGGCAGGCCATGTCCGCGAATTTTTTTAGATCCATATTTGGCCATCAACCCCACAATGACGGCGCCAAGTATGGGCAATGGAATTACCCACAGGCCAAGCTGGTTTTTCGACGGCGGAAGGTCCGCGATGGAAAACTGATGATAAAACATCAGGTTCGAGACGAGGCGGATCATCGCATATAGCCCGTAAGCCGCCAGACCACCAGCCACGCCCATT
>DATHOB010000373.1:0-4048 GCA_035485355.1 Opitutales bacterium
ACCCAATGCAAATCCCCCGCCGACCATGGGCGCAGATGGGCTTTGTAGGCCTCCTTCCAATCGCGATCGTCGAGCGCGGTTTGCTTGGGTGACGCGGGCAGCGCGGGAAAGGCCGCGTGCAGGGCCAGCCAGCCCGCTTGCGCGGTGGCGGCATCGTCGAAATAACCGATGAGTTGAAACACCGTGCCGGTGGCATCCACATCCAGCCCCCACGGGCAGCGCGTCAATTCATTGAACCATTCTTCGATGGGTTCGACGAACGCGGGGGGCAAGGGGGTGCGCAATTCAATCATGGTGGCCAGACAACGCTAGGCGACCTTCACTGATATCCGCAATCACACCAGGTAGCAAGGCATGTTCCGCAGTATGGACTTTGGTGGCGAGGGTTTCCAGCGTGTCGCCGGGGGTGATGGGCACTTGCGCCTGACGCAAAATTTTCCCGCCATCCACGGTGGCGTTGACTTCATGCACCGTGCAACCGGTGACGGCCGCGCGGGCGTCCAACGCCTGGCGGATGGACTCCAACCCCGGAAACGCAGGCAGGAGGCTCGGATGCAAATTAATGATGCGCCCGGCGAAGGCGTGCAGAAAATTCGCCTTGAGCACGCGCATGAAACCAGCGAGCACTACTAGGTCGGCGTTCCACGCGCGGATTTGCGCGATGTAGTTTTGCTCGGCCACGCCTTCGAGTTTGGTTTTGTAGGGCGCGGGGTCGAGATAAAGCGCCGGGACGTTGAACCGTGGGCCGAGCTCTAAAATCCGCGCGCCGGGTTGGTCGCACAAAATACCCGCGACGTGCGCGCGGCCCAATATCCCGGCTTGTTGCGCGGCGAGCACGGCCTCGGCATTGCTGCCGCGTCCGGAGCCGAGAAGCACGATATTGAACGGAGAAGGCAAGGGGACTTTCGAGTTATGGCTGCTGGGATTCCAGTTTCCGGCAATTGGCACCGCATGGCAAGCCAAGCATGCCCGACCCGATTATAACCCACTCTTGATCCTGCCAATTCCGTTAGCTGCCCGCAGGCTTGAGTGTGGCGGCAGCGGCTTGTAACAAGCGATCAATGGAGGCGCCGGCGTTGGAATTGGATTCGCGCACAATCACGGTATTTTGAATCGCCTTGGTTTCGGGAGCGTCCGCCTCGATTTGTGCGGGTTCACGCTTAGCGGCATGGAAAATCATTCCGGAGTCCGCGCCCAACTGCATTTTGCTAACCTCGCCGAGATGGAGCTGGAGCAAAAAGGAAACACCGCTATTGGGGTCGGGGTTGGCCAAAATGCCAATCATGTCACGCCCCATGGAGGCCAAAGGCGCGGTCGACGGGGTGTCTTTATCGGCGGCGGGATTAAAAATTTCCATGGCGGCATCGCGCAAGCCAGTGTCGGTGACATCGGGGTAATCCTTGAAGGTCAGATTTTGGGCGACGGCAGCGTCGTGGAACGATTGGCCGGCGGCCATGGCTTTAGTGATGGCGGCATTGACATCATCCCCGTGCGTGGTGAGCTGTTTGGCTTTTTCGGCTTTCACATAGGCCTTTTTGACGGTGTCCTTCGCCTGTTCAAAGGTCGAATCTTTTGGGGGCGTGATCGGTTGGTCAGCGAAGAGCAGCGCCGCGCCGTCCGACAATTCCACCGGGTAGAAAGGATATTGCAACAAGGGGCCACCAAAGGCGGCTTCCTGCAGTTTGTCGTCCGGTATCGGCGAAGTGTCCGGAGCGGGGGTGCCTTGGATGAGCAGGGGCAGATGCTGGAGGACAAGATTGTATTGGCTGTATTTTTTAATCAGCGTGGCAAATTCCGGCGAATTGGGCTGCGCCTTTAACGCAAGCAATTCCTGGGCGAATTTCTGAGTGTCGCTTTTGGCGGCAGTTTCGGCCTGGACCTTTTGCGCGGCGCGCCAGTCCTTGGCCAAGTTGGTCAAATCGTCGGTGGACATCGTGTTAGTGGCCAGGGCGGGGTATGCGTCCTTGTGCTGGGTGGCGTAGTCTTTCAGCACGGCGGCAGTCGGCTCCAGCACGGGAACGGCGGCGAACTTAAGGTAGCTGAGTTGCGCCTGCGCGGGTTGCTTGAATTTGGTCGGGTCGGCGTCGTACATGCTCTTCAGCAACGCGTCGAGCTTCACTGGGTCGGTTTCGATCACCGGCTCAAATTTGGCGAGGTCCAGCGTGGCGGTTTCGAGGTCGAATTTGAAATTATCTTGCGACGCTTGAATTTGCAGCAACGCAACTTGAGCGAGGCCGGGCAGGCTGAGGCCGGGGCCGCCGAGGATGTGCTGCACGCGGCCCAAGCGGCAATCTTCGGTCAAAATAGCGACATCCGCATCACGCTCCGCGGGGGGCAGCTTTTGCACTTCATCGCTGAAAAAGCCAAAGAGGCTGGGGCTGTATTTGCCGTCTGGATCCAGAAAGGCAGGAAGGGTCTGGATGAAGTCCTGCAGTTCCTGCGACGAGGGGTCGGGAATCTGCCATTTGTCAGCCAAGTATTTCAAGGCGATGCGCTGCTCGCGCATCGGGCCGATCTGCTGGTTTTCCACAGTTTGGTTGTAAAGGTGCTCCGCCGAGAAGACGATCGCGGTGTCGATGGCGCGCATTTCGTCCATGCTGTTTACATTCACGCCTAGGAACATTTGCTTGGAGCCGCCGGCGGCCGTCATCGACCCGCGTGGCACTGCCCCGATGGTAACGATGAACGAGAGCAACAGGATGCCCAAAAAGGCCATCAAGATGTATTTGTGGTGCTTGCCAAAAACCCGCTGGAACCAGGTAATCATGGGTGGTAAAATTAAGCAGTAAGCGAATGGAAAAGGGAGAGGCGGAAGGAGGGATTCCGAGCCAGATGGGGGAAGCACGGAACCCACCAGGGCGAATCCGGTTGGGGAAAAGGGTAGAAAATGCCCATCTGGCCTCGGCAAGTCAATGTTCTTCCCATTGGAAATTTAACGGTTTGTTGACCCAGAATGGGCTTGCCTAAAACGGCATTTTGCGCGAAAATCACGGTTACAAGCATGAGTTTTCCACTGCGGGAGCCATACCATGACCCCCGCAGCGGTTTTTTTTGTCCCCTCAAGCATCTTTTTCGTCTCCTAACCCGCCATGAAAGCCCGTTGTATCCCTGCCTTCCTGCGTGGTCTGACAGTATTGTGTGCTTTGGCGGCTGCTGCCCACGCCCAGAATGTGACGACCGACCCCGTCGGCGCCATCACCATTACCCTCAAGGGCAGTTCGGACACGATTGTTTCGCTGCCTTTTCACCGTCCGGTCGCCTTGGAAACGCAAGTGCAAGCATTGTCGGGCAACACGATCACCATTAATGCAACTTCGGCCAATATCGGAGCGAATCAGTTTGTGAATGGCGCGACCTTTAATAGCACCACCGTTACGGATACTTATTACGTGCAATTTATGACCGGCAACCGGGAGGGCATGTATTACACCATTACCGCCAACGATCAGTCTAACATCACGGTTAACCCCAATAAGGACACCCTTTCCGGCAATGTTGGTGTTGGTGACACATTTCGCATCATCCCGTACTGGACGCTGAACACCCTGTTCCCTAATGGGCAGGGAATTAACGGCAGCCCCAGCCCCGCGCCCAGCCAACGCAATTCGGAGCTTTTATTCCCGCCCAACAATACTCCGGGTACTAATCTGGTGGCATCCGACATATACTATTACTACAATGGCACCTCCGGCAGCGGTGCGGGATGGCGTTTGGCGGGAGGGAACTTCACCATCGTTGAAAATAATGCGGTTGTTTATCCCGATTCGTTTTTCGTGGCGCGCAACTTGATTCCTGGCGACACTTCCTTGACCGTTGTGGGCAATGTTCCCATGTCCGCCTATACCACCCCGATTTCCACTCTATCGGCCAACATGGATCAGGATATATTTGTGGGGATAAATGCACCAGTTCCCGTAACCCTTGGGCAGACAAATCTGTTCCAATCCGGCGTATTTGCAGGCACTTCCAACCCGTCCCCCAGCCAACGCCAGGATCAATTGCTGGTATATGATTCCACGGCGACGGGCATTAATAACGTACCCGCGAA